>JAJZUC010000039.1 GCA_021847245.1 Deltaproteobacteria bacterium
GCCCTGGCGCTCGCCAACGCCTTCAACTGCGGCGTGAACGACCTGCCGCTCTCCATCATCCTCTCCTGGTACGAGCAGAAGGCCCACGTCATCCTCCTGTCGCTGCTCCACCTGGGGATCAAGAACATCAAGATCGGTCCGGCCCTGCCGGCCTACGTCACCCCCAACGTCCTCAACTTCCTGGTGGAGAACTTCAACCTCGGCCCCATCACCACGGTGGAGGCCGACCTCAAGGCGGCCCTGGGGCAGTAACCCCCCTTCCCCATACGCGGAAAAGGCGCGGAGAGCAATCTCCGCGCCTTTTTTCATCTCCGCTCCACCCCTGCCGAGCCGCTACACCTGGTACTTGCCGTAGTGGACGATCTCCTCCAGCGGCTTGCGCGGCGGCCCCTCCTTCCCCTGCTCCTGCGGGTAGCCTATGGGGAAGAGCCCCACGATCCGAAGCTCCGCCGGGATCCCCAGGAGCTCCCCCAGCTGCTCCTCGTCGAAGACGCCGACAAAGACCGTCCCGAGCCCCAGGTCGTGGGCGGCGAGCATCAGGTTCTGGGCCGCGATCCCCACGTCGGTCAGGTAGTACTCCTGTCCCCGCACCTCCCCCGACAGGGTCGGTTCGCCGCAGGCGACGATCACCACCGGCGCCTCGGCCAGGGCCTTCTGGGCCGGGTTCGACCGATACCCCCGCGTCGCGAAGTACGCCTCCACGTACGACAGCTCGCTGATCTGCACCTTCGTCGCCGGGTCCTCCACCACCACGAACCGCCAGCACTGCATGTTCGCCCACGAGGGGGCCTGCCGCGCCGCCTCCAGCACCGCCCGAAGCTTCTCCGGCTCCACCGGCCGGTCCGAGAACCTGCGGACGCTTCTTCTGGTCTTGATCGCCTCCAGCGTCTCCATAGCCCTGTTTTCCTTTCTGTGCGTGTCTGCTTTGGCCCCTATTTTCCCTCGAACGTTCCGCCCACCAGGGTCGCCGTAACGCTTCCCACCATGACCTTGGTCCGGGCCAGGACCGGGATCCGCCGCTCGTCGTCGGTGAGCCAGATCTGGACGGTCCCCTTCCCTTCGAACACCCCTTCGGAGGCGACCAGGGGCTGGACCACAATGGTATCCACATCGCCGAGGAGGGTCCTGATCCGCTCCCGGCGCAGGACCCGCACCTCGATCCGCCGCGGCCGCTTGCTGTCGAGGATGTTCACGTAGCTCGACTTTCCCACCTCCAGCGGGAGGAAACGGATGGCATAGAAGCTTCCGTAGATATCGATTGTATCGGAGGGAATCGGGATCTCAAGCTTTTCGCTCCCGAGCCGGTCCCGGTAGTGGGCGACCCCCCTGAGGTGGTCGAAGAGTATCTCCCGGTCGTGCCGACGGCGTCCCTCGCGGGTCCGGAGCCGGTATTGCCGGACCTGCCCGGGGAAGCGCCCGTTGCCCGGATCGTAGATGCTTTCGATCCGATCCTCCACCGGGAAAAAGGTCGAAAGCCAGTTGTTGGAGCGGGCGGTGGAGACGATCCGCCGCCCATCTCCCCCGTCGCTGATCTCCTGGGTTGCCGTGCCGACGCTGATCCCGGTCCAGGAAAGCTCGTAGACGAGCTTTTCCGGCAGCCGCAGCGTCGTGGCACAGGCGGTGCCGGCGAGAGAGACGAAGGCGATGATGGCGGTCAGCAGCCGCAGATACCCCATGGTGTGATTCCTCCTTGCGCTCTTAGGTGATGCCGGGAGCGGGCGCCGGATGAGCCCCTTGCACTCCACGGCCGTGGCGTCTATACTCCCTCCCATGCTCAAGTTCACGATCACCGCAACCGATCACTGCCGCCAGGTGGCGAGCTTCCTCCGGAATCTCCTCCCCGCGGCCCCCCTCCCCTATCTGAAGAAGCTCCTCAGGTCGGAGCATCTCGCGCTGAACGGCCAGCCGGCGGCGCCCACCGCGCTTCTTGCCGTCGGGGACTCCGTCACCATCAAGGAGAGCGGGCGGACCCGCGGCTTTCTCGCCGCCTCTCCCCCGGCCATCGACATCCTCCACGAGGACGACCGGATCGTCATCGTCAACAAGCCGGCGGGGGTTGCGGTGCACCGAACCGCCGAGGCGGGGGACGACAACCTGGTGGAACTTGCGGAGCGGTTCATGGTGGAACGGGGAACGCCGGTGAAGCTGCGGCCGGTGAACCGCCTGGACCGCGGCACCTCCGGGGCCACCATCCTGGCCAAGAGCGCGACGAGCGCCGGGATGTTCGGCCGTTTCGTCAAGGAGGAGGGGCTCGGCAAGCTCTACCTCGCCGTCGCGGAAGGGACCATGCCGCCGGACGGGGAGATCGCTATCCCCCTCGACGGCAAAGAGTCCCTGACGCGGCACCGGCTCCTCTTCCAGGGCGGCGCCGAGGCGTTCGTCGCTCTTTACCCCGTTACCGGCCGGACGCACCAGATCCGCAAACATCTCTCCCTCATCGGCCACCCGGTGCGGGGCGACCGCCGCTACGGCGGCTCCCCCCTGCCGGGCTACCCCGGCCACCTGCTCCACGCATTCCGGGTCTCCCTGCGCCACCCGGAAACCGGGCGGGAACTCTCCGTCTACGCGCCGCTGCCGTCAGGGTTTGTCGCAGCCGTGCAGGAGGTCGCCGGCGAGGAGTTCCTCCCCCTGCTGCGCGGCCTCCCGGCCCTTCCCCCCGCGTAGCCCGTAGTCGGCACAAGAACCGCGGACTGAGGCGGCTCAGCAGAGCGTGAAGTAGAAAGTCGCTCCCTCCCCCGGCACCCCCTCGGCCCAGACGCGGCCGCCATGTTTCTCAGCGATCCGCTTCACGGTCGCCAGACCGACGCCGTTCCCTTCAAACTCGTCCCGGTGGTGAAGCCGCTGAAAAAGGCCGAAGAGCTTGCCGGCATGGGCCATGTCGAAGCCTGCGCCGTTGTCGCGAACGAAATAGGCGCTACCACACTCCCCCTTCACTGTTCCCACGCGGATGACTGCCTTCTCCCGGGGGGTACTGAACTTGATCGCGTTTGAGACGAGATGGGTGAGGAGCTGGCGGACAAGCTCCGGATCCCCCTCGGCGGGGGGAAGGGAAGCGACGGAGAACTCTACCTGGCGCCCTTCCGTCAGGGGTGATGCCCCATCGATTACCGCCCTCGCCATCTCGTTCATGTCGATGCTGAGCTTCTGGAGCCGTTGGCGGCCAAGGCGGGAAAAAGCGACGATGCCGTCGATCAGCCCCCCCACCCTTTCCACGTTGTTATCGATTATCGAGAGGAGGGTCCGGGCCTCGTCATCGAGCCCTGCGGCATGCTCGTCGCTTAGGATCCGAACCGCCACGGCGATGGTCCGCAGCGGGCCGCGGAGATCATGGGAGATCGCGCTGCTGAAGGCGGCAAGGTCGGCAACCGCGGCGTCGCGCTCGGCGACAAGCTGTCTCTTTTCTGAATCGGTATGGAGCATTAAATGTCCAGGTCACGGGCGCGTTTCAATGCGCCCGGAAGCGGCGTTCCCTGCTGGAAAATGGTACCTGAAATCAGGGCCAAAAGTAAATGTGTTTGCGGCAAGGGAAACGGATGCTTCCCCCTTCACCACGAAGGCCTTAGCGCACCCTCATCTCCAAAAACCGGCCAATCGCCATAGCTTGTTGATTTCGTTACAGTTTTTCTGCAAACGTATTACCTTTTTCTAATTGACTGAAGACCTCAGAAATGGCATAATTGGCCCCGTTTTTTGCCCAGTGCAGGCTGACGCGCGCCGCAACACATCCAGATGGTAAAACACGCTCCACCCGATCGGGTCCGGAGCAATTACATCACGTGTGCCCCATGGCACAGAGGAGGAACGATGAATGCTGTAAAACGCATCAGGCTTCTCGCCACGGCGGGCCTGACCCTGGCAGTTGCGCTCTGCCTCGGTACGGGAACCCCGGCGAAGGCCGACCAGCCCACACCGACGCTCTCCGTCAACGACTGCGTGAAGTGCCACAAGCAGGAACCCGCAGACATCGCCAGCGCCGGAGCAGGCCACAAGAAGATCACCTGTTTCGACTGCCACACCAACCACCGCCCGGCGTCGAAGAACAACATCCCCCAGTGCAGCAAGTGCCACACCGGCAAGAAGCACTACGAGCTCACCGGCTGCCTCGGCTGCCACAAGAACCCCCACACCCCGCTCAACATCACCCTCTCGGGGAACATCACCGATCCGTGCCTGACCTGCCACACCCAGCAGATGGCGCAGCTCAAGCAGTTCCCGAGCAAGCACTCGAAGCTCTTCTGCTCCACCTGCCACAACGTCCACGGCAAGATTCCGCAGTGCACCCAGTGCCACAAGCCGCACTCCTCTGAGCAGACCGCGGCCGACTGCAAGAAGTGCCACAAGGCCCACCAGCCGAAAAACGTCGTCTATGGCAAGGACGTGCCGAACAAGGATTGCGGAGCCTGCCACAAGAAGGCGTTCGAGCTCCTGAGCGCAAGCAAGGCCAAGCACAAGGCCCTCGCCTGCGTTTACTGCCACCAGGACAAGCACAAGATGGTGCCGGCCTGCCAGAGCTGCCACGGCGTACCGCACCCGGCCGCCATGATGGCCAAGTTCTCGAAGTGCGGCGAGTGCCACAACATCGCCCACGACCTGAACCACTGGAGCACCCCTGCCAAGGCTGAGCCGGCAAAGGAGCCGAAGAAGCACGAGAAGAAAAAGAAGTAACCCGTCCTGACCAGCTTCATACAGCGGGGTCCGCGCGAAAGTGCGGGCCCCGTTATTTTTTCCCGGAACACGTGGCCAAGGCCGGCTCCCGGAGAACCGGGGCGCCCGCCCCGCACATCCACCCTGAAACAAGCATTTGAGTCCCGGAGCAACTGCTCCGCTGCTCCAGGTTATTGCAGCCGCCGTTTTCAGGCTCACCCCCGCCGGGCCGGCCCGTCCGGCGCGGTTCATCACGGCCACATCCCCGACTCACCTTCTCCGGAAATCCGCTCCTCCTCCTGAAGCTGTGCGTACTTAGCCCGGAAACTAAAAAAGGGCGGTCCCTCGCGGGAGCGCCCTTTCTGACTTCCTGTAGCCGGCAGTATCTCTATTCGGCCTTGGTAACGACAACCTTGAGAACCGCAGCCACCTCGGGATGAACCTTGACGCTCGCCGTAAACTCACCGACATGCTTGATCGGCTCGGCCAGCACGATCTTCTTCCGCTCGACATCTACCCCCTGAGCCTTCAGCAGCTCCGCTAGCTCCATGTTGGTAACGGCGCCGAACAGCTTCCCTTCCTCGCCGGCCTGGTGGGTGACGGTGAGGGTAAGCGCTTCGATCTTTGCCACAAGAGCCTTCGCCTGCTCCAGAACCTTGTTGCGCTTGTACTCGAGCTGGCGCTTGGCATGCTCGAGGGCCTTGGCATTCTTCTCGGTCGCCTCGATGGCAAAACCGCGCGGGACAAGGTAATTGCGGGCATATCCCGGTGCGACCTTCACGATGTCGCCAATGTGACCGAGGTTATCGAGGTTTTCCTTGAGAATCACTTTCATCGTTTTCTCCTCCCAGCCTGATTAATTACAGGTTTTTTGGTTTTCTCGGCCTGCGGAAGTCCGCCCAGAGATCAAACAACCCGAGGAGCGCAACCGCGACGACCAAGTACGCCTGCATGACAAGCAAGGCGTAAAAAAGGTACCGGAGCAGTGCCGGTACGGAATACGTTTCAAAATAATGCCTGGCGATCGCCACCCCCTGCACGAAGTAGAGGAATCCGGCAACCGTCGCCACATTCAGGGCCGCGGCGCTCACGACACTGTTGTCGATCAGCAGCGAAAAACCGGCGGCAATGGCAACCCAGACCAGATAATCGGGGTTGCGAAAGCTGCTGAAGGGAGCGAACCGGATCGAGGCCGGCAAGCGGTTCGCGAAGCGGCGCAGCAGCATGACGTTGATCCCGGCTACTATCGACTGGCCGATCAGCAGCAGCGCCGGATAGAGGTGAGCGAGCATCTCCCCTCCTTGCTCCAGCGCGTCCCGGAACGGCTTGAGCTCATCCCCCTTGATCCCCCTCTTTTCATAGAGAGAGAGTGACTGGGAGATGCTCTCCCTAATCGCCGCCACGACCCTTTCGTGCAGGTCAACCCCGCTTGCGACGCTATACACCGCCGCAGCGGCAGCTGCAAGCCCGAGCGTAACCAAAACCGTCGTCGCTATCGACCGGCTTGCCGAATATCCCCGGGCCAAGCCCCATCCCAAGGCCAACGCCAGGAGGGCAGACTGACCCAGGTAAAGGAAGGACATCTCAGGGCCACCCACAAGAGCCACGAGCACTGCGGCCAGCAGCACGAGCCCGATTCCTGCCCGGTTACCGCGCTTGAGCCCAAAGTAGAGCAAGGGAAACGGGGTTACCGCTGCGGTTAGAAGCCCGACGACCGGAAGGTTAAGAAAGGCGGCGAATAGAGTTGCTGAGACGATCCCCCCCTTGACGACGTCAAGGAGGGTGCCCTTCGTGTCGCTGCTCATCAGGCGACTGGTCACCTACGCCATGACGTGTGCGGATGCGATCGGGATCAGGGCGATATTGCGCGCCCGCTTGATCGCCTCGGTGATCTCACGCTGATGCTTGGAGCAGTTGCCCGAGATCCGGCGCGGAATGATTTTACCACGCTCGGTAATGAACGAACGAAGGACCCGGGGATCCTTGTAGTCGATGGTGATATTCTTGTCGGCACAGAAACGGCATACCTTCCGGCGCTGGAACGGCCGTCTTTTCCGCGGGCCGCTGCTCCTCTGCTGGGGACGCTCGCTTCTCTCGGTTCTTTCAGTTCTCTCTTCGCTCATCTATCGTACTCCTCCGATCATCTTATTCGCTGGCGGGAACGGCTTCAACCGCTGGAGCCTCTTCGACGGCAACGGCCTTCGGGGCGGGAGCTGCGGGCTCCTTCTCGAGCTTGACGCTTTGATACCGCAGAACCTTGTCGTCGAGGCGCAGCCGACGCTCAAGCTCGGCGATGAGGGCAGCATCCGCGTCAAAACGGACATAGTAGTAACGGCCCCGCTGGCTCTTCTTCACCGGGTAGGCAAGCTTGCGCACCCCCCAGTCCTCCAGCCGGTGGAGATCGCCGTTCATGCTGGCGATGATGTCCGTCACCTTGGCGGAGAGCCCTTTGAGCTCTTCGTCGCCGAGGTCGGGCTGGACGATGATGATTGTCTCGTACTTCCTTGCCATTGTGTAATCCTCCTCACGGTTTAGTAGCCCCGGTCCGACCCGGAGCAAGGAGTTGCGGCTGAACGCCGCTCGGAAAAGTTGCAATGATACAATAAATGTACAGCAAACTC
The DNA here is from genome assembly GCA_021847245.1 of Deltaproteobacteria bacterium. Taxonomy (GTDB): domain Bacteria; phylum Desulfobacterota; class Desulfuromonadia; order Geobacterales; family Geobacteraceae; genus Geobacter. Next base: position 7,266 of record JAJZUC010000039.1, read on the forward strand.
AATATATTTTACACCACAAGCATTTTAGAAAGCTAGACGTTGAAGCGGAAATGCATGACGTCTCCGTCCTGCACGACGTACTCCTTACCCTCGAGACGCATGAGCCCCTTCTCCTTGGCTCCGGCCTCCCCCCCCACGGCGACGAAATCGCGGTAGGCGATGACCTCGGCACGGATGAACCCTTTCTCGAAATCGGAATGGATTACGCCGGCGGCCTGGGGCGCCTTGGTCCCGGCCGGTATCGTCCAGGCGCGAACCTCTTTCTTGCCGGCGGTGAAGTAGGTGATGAGTCCGAGAAGTTCGTATCCCATCCGGATCAGCCGATCGAGACCCGACTCCGCCAGCCCCATATCGGCCAGAAACGCCTTCTTTTCTTCGCCTTCAAGTTCGGCGATTTCCGCCTCGATCCTGCCGCAGATCGTCACCACCCGTGACCCTTCCGAGGCGGCCAGCTCTTTCACCTTGGCCACAAACGGGTGATTCCCATCGAGATCGTCCTCGGCAACGTTCGCCACATAGAGCACCGGTTTATCGGTCAGCAGATGGAGGTCGCGGAGCAGCGGCCGTTCCTCGTCGCCCACCGCGAGATGTCGCACCGGCGTCCCCTGTTCCAGGGCCGCCTTGAGGCGCCCGTAGAACTCGCACTCCTGCCTGATCTTCTTGTCGCCACTCTTGGCCTGCTTTTCCACCCGCTGATACTTCTTGTCGACGCTGTCGAGATCTGCCAGCGCCAGCTCCGTCTGGATGATGTCGATATCGCGCAGGGGATCGACGCTGCCGCTCACGTGGACCACGTTTTCGTCGTCAAAGCAGCGGACCACGTGGACAATCGCATCCACCGAACGAATGTGGCCGAGGAACTGGTTGCCGAGACCTTCCCCCTGACTTGCCCCCTTGACGAGACCGGCAATATCGACAAACTCGATGGTGGTCGGGAGAATCCGCTCCGGATGCACGATCTCCGCCAGCCGGTCGAGCCGCTCGTCCGGCACCTGCACGATCCCCACGTTCGGGTCGATGGTACAGAAAGGATAGTTGGCCGACTCGGCGCCGGCAGAGGTCAGCGCGTTAAATATGGTGGATTTTCCGACATTGGGAAGCCCCACGATGCCGCAATTGAATCCCATGATTGCTCTTCTTTCGTCGTAATGGCCGCAGCTTCAGGCCTGCTGTGCGGAAAGGAAATCCCGATTATTGTAAAGGCTCATGGTTTTTGGCAGTCCGCTTTCGAAGAGGGACTTCATCAGCCCAACCACCCCGTCAAGAAACAGCGGGAGGTCCGCCATCTCGTCGTGGGAGAAATTCTGGAGCACATAATCGGCCACATCCCCACGAAGTGGCCGTCCGACCCCCACCCGCACCCGCAGGAATCCGGCGCCGCCAAGCTCCTGCACCAGGGAACGCAGGCCGTTATGGCCGGCGTGTCCGCCACCTTCCTTGAGCTTGACCCGGCCGAAGGGGATGTCGATGTCATCATGAACGACGATGAGGTCGGGAAGGGAGAGCTTGTGAAAGCGAAGAGCCTCGGCCACGGAGCGGCCGGAAAGATTCATGAAGGTCTGCGGTTTGAGCAGGAGGAGTCGCTGACCTTCCCAGCTCCCCTCTCCATAGAGCCCCGAAAAGCTTTTTTTCGCGATCGACACGCCCAACGCGTGCGAAAGCCGGTCCAAAACCATGAAACCCGCGTTATGGCGGGTCCATTGGTATTTCGGGCCAGGGTTTCCCAGCCCGACAACAAGTCTTGCAGCCATCTTTTGAGCTCGGCGTCAGGTCTACGCTTCGGAGACCGCGGCCTCTTCCTTCGCTCGACCAAGAACGCTGACGATGGAAGCCTTGGGATCGTCCAGGACCTTGACGCCGGCCGGAAGAGCAAGGTCACCCACGTGGATGGCATGTCCAAGGGCGAGGGCCGTTACGTCAACATCGATATGTTCGGGAATGGCAGTCGGCAGGCACTCCACGTCGAGTGCATGCATGACCACGTCGAGCAGACCGCCTTCACGAACACCGGCCGCCGTCCCGACGATAGCGACCGGAACATGCACCCGAACCTTCTCGGTAAGGGAAACCTTGTGCAGATCGACGTGGTTCACCCCAAGCCGGAGTGACGGTTTCTGGAGGTCGGCGATCATGACCGTCGCTCCATTCAGGCTTCCGCCACCCTGGAGCATGAAGAGAGCGTTGATTCCACCCTCGCCGACCATGGAGGCCATCAACTCCTTCTCGTCAAGGGATACGGCCACGGGCTCAATCCCTTTCCCGTAAACAACTCCCGGGACGCGGCCCTGAGCGCGAAGCTTCCGCGCAATCCCCTTGCCCGACTTCTCGCGCACCTCTATGCTAATCGTCTTCTGTTCCATTGCTTCATCCTCCAGTAGAAAAATCTTTGCGACTGCGGGCAAGCCCCGTAAAACTAGACAAAAAGCGAACTGACCGACTCGTCCACGTGGATGCGGCGGATCGCCTCGGCCAGCAGCTGCGCCACGGTAAGAACCTTGACCTTCGAGGTCCGCTCGGCTTTTTCACCCAGGGGAACCGTATCCGTGATCACGACGGCCTCGATGTCGGATTCATTGATCCGGTCGATTGCCGGTCCCGAAAGGACACCGTGGGTGGCACAGGCGTAAATCGTCCTGGCACCATGCTCCTTGAGCGCGCGGGCCGCCTGGGTAAGGGTTCCCGCCGTATCGATCATGTCATCGAGGATAATGGCAGTCTTGTCCTTTACGTCGCCGATCAGGTGCATGACCTCCGCCACGTTGGGTCCAGTACGGCGCTTGTCGATGACCGCAAGGGTGCAGCCAAGCCGCTTCGCGAAGGCACGGGCACGCTCGGTGCCGCCGGCATCGGGCGATACCATGACGATCCCGTTGTCGGGAAAACGCTGCTTGAGGTTTTCAAGGATCACCGGCGCGGCGTACAGGTTATCGACGGGGATATTGAAAAACCCCTGGATCTGGCCGGCGTGGAGATCGACCGTTACGACCCGGTCGGCGCCGGCGGTAGTGATGAGATCGGCAACCAGCTTCGAGGTAATCGGGGTGCGGGGTGCAACCTTGCGATCCTGGCGGGCGTAGCCGTAATAGGGGATAACCGCGGTGATGGTAGCTGCCGAGGCCCGCTTGAGGGCGTCCATCATGATGAGCAGCTCCATCAGGTTGTTGTTGGTAGGGGCACAGGTGGACTGTACGACATAGGTGTCGCGCCCGCGGACGTTCTCGCCGATCTCGACCATGATCTCGCCGTCGGAAAAGGTCTTGACCTTGGCCTTCCCAAGGGGGAGACCGAGATTGGCGCTAATCTTCTCTGCCAGTGACTGGTTGGAATTGCCGCTGAAAATTTTAATCTTGTCGTCCATACGCTGCCTTGCCCCAAAATTTATCTTCTCCGGGTCGCCGGAGGGTGATGGCCGGCCGCCGGCTGTTATAAAGTCCGTACAGCCACCGCAAACCAGCCTCGTCCAGCCATCGCTTCGGCAGCGCGCCGGGCGCTCAACTCGTCATCAAAAACCCCGAACACAGTCGGGCCACTTCCGGACATAAGGGCACCCCGAGCGCCGCCGTCAAGAAGTCCCTCCTTGATCTCACTGATCACGGGATAGCGGGGAATGGTAACCGACTCGAGGTCGTTGGCCAGCACTGCACACAACTCCGCGACACTTCCGTAGAAGCGTGGAATTTTAACCTCGCTCCGGCCGCTTGTCAATTGCAAATTTTGATAGACCCAGGCCGTCGAGACATGGACGTTCGGATTGACAACGGCAAGCCAGACCGTTGGAACGCCGTCGAGAGCGGTCAGCACCTCGCCCACCCCTTCCGCAAGCGCGGTTTTCTTGAAGATGAAAAAGGGGACATCTGCGCCAAGCTTCACACCGATCTCCATCAGACGCTCATCGGAGAACCCGAGCCCCAAGAGCTCGTTCACCCCCATCAGCACCGCCGCCCCGTCACTGCTTCCGCCACCGAGCCCCGCCGCCACCGGGATGTTCTTGGCTATGGCGATATCGAGCCCAACCGCCTTTCCCGCAAGCCCGAGGAGGGCGTCGGCCGCCCGCCAGGCGATGTTGCCCGGCCCGTCGGGAACCCCCTCGCGCCCGCATGTAACCCTGATTCCCGGCGAACCAGTGACGGTGATGGTGATCTCGTCGCACAGATCGATCCGCTGCATGATCATGCGCAGGTCGTGATAGCCGTCCGGGCGACGACGCAGCACGTCGAGCCTGTAGTTGACCTTGGCCGGAGCCTTGAGCGTTAGGCTGTTCATAGCATTAAACCTCTCAGGATCTATGATGCGAGGAGGTCCCATCTTAATCCAACGACCCGATAAATCAAGGGGGAAATACTGCTCCACCGGGGGCAGCGACCAACGATGCCTTGGCACTCGCACGCACAAAAAAAGCCGCATCCGAAGATGCGGCTTTTTTGCCCGAGCGGGGCCTTATTACTTTGCGGCAGGAGCGGCCGGGGCCTCGGCAGGCTTGGCTTCTTCCTTCTTCTCGACCTTCTTCGCGGCCTTCTTCACCTTCTTGTGCTTCTTGTGCTTCTTGACCGGCTTCTTCTCTTCCTTCTTCATTTCGCCAGCGGCGGGGGCAGCCGGAGCAGCTTCCATGGCGGGCTCAGCGGCACAGACGATGCCGGCGAACGATACGGCGACGAGGGCAGCAACAACGGACGAAAGAACTTTCTTCATTTCGGGATCCTCCCCATTTGGTGTGTGATGCAACGCATCTGGGATCAGTATTAGCAGAGACCATGCCAGACCGTCATCGCTCGCAAGTCTCCATATTGACGCCACTTTTCAAAAATCCCGCCGGAGCGCCGCCCCCTCCGTCACCCCATGCGGGCAATCGGTCACCTCATTTGCGGTATCCATCCGAGTGACTTACTCCAGTGGCAAATCCGAGAGCCGCACGAACCGGAATCCCCTGGAGCGGAGGATGGGAATGGCGGTCAACACCCCGGAGGCGGTCCCCGACTCGGGGTGGTTCATATGCAGGATGGCAATGTCCCCCGGCCGGGCCTTCAGGAGCGCAGCCCGAACCTGCCCGGCGCTGAAGGTCGCCCCGGCGTCACCCAGGAGCGAAAAGCCCGCCACCTGGTGACCGAGGGCAGCCGCCACCTCCACCGCCACCTCGTCGTAATAGGCGGTGCCGGAGCGATAGAACACCGGGCGCCGTCCCGAAATCTCCTCGATCCACCGCGCATTTTTCTCGATCTCGTCAACCAGTTCTCCCACGTCGCGGGTTCCGGCAATGCCGTAAGCCTTTTTCCCCGAGACCGTCGCAGGTCGGTGCCGGTCGCCATGGTTGGCGATCTCGAAGAGCGGATTGGCCGCCAACTCCCTGAACAATGCGGGATTGGCCTCGATCCAGAGTCCGCTTACAAAAAGGGTGGCCGGGATCCGCTCCCGCTCCAGAAAACCGATCAGGGCGGCATCGAACCCCTTCCCCCGCAGACTGCCGCAGGCATCGAACGTGAGGGCCATAACCTTCTCGCCGGTTTTCAGTCTCGTCCTGACGCCGGGAACATTCTCGCCCCACCCGACCGGCGTCCGCGCCCCGAACCGTGTCACGAGACTGTTGCGCAGCGCCGAGTATTCCTCCCGGGGGTGGCTGTGATCGACGTCCCCCCCGGCTGAGGCGGCTTCCCCCCCTTTGGCAAACGTTACGGAAAAGAGCCAGGCAACCGTGGCAATGAGAATAAAATTTCGTTTCATGATTCCTCCCGCCGTGATCGCGTAATCCTAGCCCCTTTCGGCGCACCACGAAAGAAAAAAGCGGACCCCCTTCCGGACGGTCCGCTCCGCAGTCCCCACTTCCCGGGGATGATTATTTTTTCTTGAGGACGAGGCTGTCCCCCCCCATCGAGAGATCGACCCGAATCGTATCCCCATCCCGGAAACGGCCTTCGAGCAGCATGAGCGCCAGAGGATCCTGGATCTTGCGCTGGATGGTCCGCTTGAGGGGACGGGCGCCGTAGGCGGGATCGTACCCCTCCTGGGCCAGATAGGCCCGGGCACTGTCGGTGATCTCGAGGGCAAGATGGCGTTCCGCGAGACGCTTCACCAGGTCCCGGATCTGGATCTCGACGATCTCCTTGATCCGTTCCAGCGGCAGGGCATGGTAGATCACCACCTCGTCGATCCGGTTCAGGAACTCGGGCTTGAATCCCTCCCGCAGGGTCTCGGTGACCATCGCCTTCATTCGGGCGTAGTCGCTGCTGCCATACTGCTGGATCCACTGGGAGCCGAGGTTGCTCGTCATGATGATGACCGTGTTGCGCAAGTCCACGGTCCGCCCCTGCCCGTCGGTGAGCCGGCCATCGTCGAGCACCTGCAGCAGGACGTTGAAGACCTCCGGGTGGGCCTTCTCGATCTCGTCGAAGAGGACGATGCTGTAAGGCCGGCGGCGGACCGCCTCGGTGAGCTGCCCCCCCTCCTCGTAGCCGACGTAGCCGGGGGGGGCTCCGATGAGCCTGGCCACCGTGTGTTTTTCCTGGTACTCGCTCATGTCGATCCGGACGATGGCCTGATCGTCGTTGAAGAGAAACTCCGCCAGCGCCTTGGCGGTCTCAGTCTTGCCGACCCCGGTGGGACCGAGGAAGAGAAACGAGCCGATGGGGCGGTTCGGGTCGGAGAGGCCCGAGCGTGCCCGTCTTATGGCGTTGGCCACCAGCACCAGCGCCTCGTCCTGGCCGACCACCTGGCTCTTGAGCCGCTCCTCCATGCGGATGAGCTTCTCCGCCTCCCCCTCCATCATCCGGGAGACCGGGATGCCGGTCCACCGGGAGACGATCTCGGCCACGAGCTCGCCGTCCACCTCCTCGGGGAGCATCTTCCCCTCCTTCCGGATCTCCTCCAGTTCGGCGCCCTTGGCGGCGATCTCCTTCTCGATGGCCGGAATCTCGCCATAGCGGATCTCCGCCGTCCGTCCCAGATTCCCCTCCCGCTCGGCCTTCTTGGCCTCCTCCTTCTTCTCCTCGAGCCGCTGCCGGAGAAGGCTCACCTGGCCGATGATGTCCTTTTCCCGCTGCCAATGGCCCTTGAGATCGGCGGATTTCGCCCGCAGTTCCTCCAGTTCGTCTGCCAGCTTCTTCAGCCGCTCCCCGGCATGGGGGTCCTGGCTCTCCCGCAGAAGCGCCTGCTTCTCGATCTCCAGCTGGATGATCCGCCGCTCCACCTCGTCGATCTCCGTCGGCATCGAGTCGATCTCGATCCGCAGCCGCGAGGCGGCCTCGTCGATCAGGTCGATCGCCTTGTCGGGGAGGAAGCGGTCGGTGATGTAGCGGTCCGAGAGGGTAGCGGCGGCGATGATTGCGCTGTCCTTGATCCGGATACCGTGGTAGTTCTCGTACTTCTCCTTGAGCCCGCGCAGGATGGCGATGGTGTCCTCCACGCTCGGCTCGCCGGTGTAGACCTGCTGGAACCGGCGCTCCAGGGCCGCGTCCTTCTCGATATGCTTGCGATACTCATTGAGGGTCGTGGCGCCGATGCAGTGGAGCTCGCCCCGGGCAAGCGCCGGCTTCAGCATGTTGGAGGCGTCCATGGCCCCCTCGGCGGCGCCGGCCCCCACCAGGGTATGGAGCTCGTCGATGAAGAGGATTACCTTCCCCTCCGACTTCGCCACCTCCTTGATGACCGCCTTGAGCCGCTCCTCGAACTCCCCCCGGTACTTGGCGCCGGCGATGAGGGCTCCCATGTCGAGGGCCGCGAGGCGCTTGTCCTTGAGGGTTTCCGGCACGTCGCCCGAGACGATCCGCTGGGCGAGCCCCTCCACGATGGCGGTCTTCCCCACCCCCGGCTCCCCGATCAGGACCGGGTTGTTCTTGGTCCGCCGGGAGAGCACCTGGAGGACCCGCCGGATCTCGTCGTCACGGCCGATGACCGGATCGAGCTTCCCCTGCCGGGCAAGGTCGGTCAGGTCCCGGGCGTACTTGGCCAGGGCCTGGTATTTCTCCTCGGGGCTCTGGTCGGTCACCCGCTCCCCCCCGCGGATCTCCTGCAGCGCCGTCAGCACCGTCTCCCGGGCGGCACCGGCATCGAGCAGAAGCCGGGTCGCCCCCGCCTGCTTTTCGGCGAAGAAGCCGAGGAGGAGGTGCTCGGTGGAGACGAACTCGTCCTTCATGGCGTCGGCTTCCCGCTGGGCGGCGTCGAGAATCCGGTTCAGCGAGGGCGAAAGGTAAGCCTGGACGGTGGCCCCGCTCACCTGGGGGAGCTTCCTGAGAAGGGCGGTAACGCCTTCCCGTACCCTCTCCGGCGCCGCCCCAACTTTTCGGAGGATCGGACCGACCAGCCCCCCCTCCTGCTCCAGCAGGGCCGCCAGCAGGTGTTCCGGCTCGATGGCGCCGTTTCCCTGGCTCGCGGCAAGCTGCTGGGCCGAGGCGAGGGCCTCCTGGCTCTTTATGGTCATCTTCTCGGGTCTGATCATGGGACGTTCTCCTTTTCTGTTCCGAGGAAAACATAGGCACGCCCCGGAGTGATGTCAAGGAAGGGAGACGACGAATCGGCGGGCAAGGCGGCACGAACGGGGGTCAGGGGAGGTCGAACTCGAGCTGGGTCCAGTTTTGTCGCTTGATCTTCGGGCCGGGGTAGTAGCGGGGGCAGGAAGAGATGACGACCGTGGCCAGCTGCTTACAGTGGCGGCGGCAAGAGCTGCAGAGCTTATTGGGCTCGGTGTTCCGTTTCATGGCGCCTCCGGCCTTACGGGATGCGGGAGCCGGGAGCGGCTCCGACGACAGCGCCATGGTAGCAAAAAACGGAGGAAAAAGAAAAGGCGGCATCGGCGCCGCCCTTCCTTTTCTGCATCTACTGCCCGGCTTTCAGGCGATCTTGCGCACCCAGCCGAAGGTGTCCGCCACCCGGCCGGTCTGGATGCCGGTCAGGGTGTCGTAAAGCCGGCGGGTAATCGCCCCCACGCCGCCGTCTCCCACCGTGTAGGTCTCCCCTTTGTAGGCGAAGGTCCCGACCGGGCTGATGACGGCGGCGGTGCCGCTTCCGAACGCCTCGGTCACCTTGCCGCTGCGGATGTCGGAGAGGAGCTCGTTCACGTCGATGGGGCGCTCCTCGATCGTGTAGCCGAGACTTGCGGCCAGCCTCAGGACGGAATCGCGGGTCACGCCGTTCAGGATGGTGCCGGTGAGGGGAGAGGTGACGATGGTATTGCCGTGGGCGAAGAGCATGTTCATCGCCCCCACCTCCTCGATGTAGCGGCGGTGGACGCCGTCGAGCCAGAGGACCTGGTCATAACCCTTCTTCTTCGCTTCAAGCCCCGCCCTGAGGGACGAGGCGTAGTTTCCCCCTGTCTTCGCCTCGCCGGTCCCGCCGGGGACGGCACGGACGTAGAAGTCCTCCACCATGATCTTGATCGGGTTGAAGCCGGCGGCGTAATAGGCCCCAACCGGTGAAAGGATGACGAAGAAATAGTAGTGATCGGCGGGCTTGACGCCGAGGACCGGCTCCACGGCGATCATGGCGGGTCGGATGTAGAGCGAGGTCCCTTCGGAGGTGGGAATCCAGTCGCGCTCCAGGGAGACGAGCTTCTCAATGCCGCCGAGGAAGAGCTCCTCCGGCACCTCGGGCATGCAGAGCCGGTCGGCTGAATGGTTGAAACGCCGCGCATTCATCTCCGGCCGGAAGAGGGCGACGCTTCCGTCGGCCCACTTGTACGCCTTGAGCCCCTCGAAGATCTCCTGGGCGTAGTGGAATACGGCGCAGGCCGGGTCGAGAACGAAGGGAGCATAGGGCTCGATGCGGGCGTCGACCCACCCCTGTCCGGCCTTCCATTCGACCACGAGCATCCGGTCGGTGAAGAGCCTGCCGAAGCCGAGCTGGGACTCGTCGGTAAACTTGGGCTTTTTCCGTTCCTCCGGGAGCGGCGCGATTCTGATCTCCATCTGCGGGAACCTCCATTGTACGGCGCGGTGCGTCGGAATAGGAAACTTTCCATTATCTACCACACCCCCCCACGGGGGGCAAGGTGTTTTTCCCGCCGCGCCATTGTTCGCCTTGACACCCCCGGTCATTCCCCTTATCCTTCCCCCATCACCGCACAAGGAGCCACCATGAAGACGCTATCCTCCCTTTTTCTGGTCGTTTTTCTTTTCGCCGCATCCGTTGCCGGGGCCGCTCCCATCTTCGGCGGCTACGCCGGTCTCCCGTGGGGGGCTGACGCCCATGCGGTAATGAAGCAATTCCCGAAGGGGGAGATGGGGACCATGGGCCAGATGGTGGTCTACCGGCAGCTGAACCCGAACAGACAGATCCGGCAGCGGCTGTTCGGATTCGACAACGGGAAGCTCAAGGCGGTCTCGGTATCCTTTGCCGGCGCCTACGTGAAAAAGACCGGCCTCGAAAAACTCCTCGCCCTGCACCGCAAGTCCTATGGCCAAGGGACGATGGACAACTCCAAGGCCCCCCACATCGTCTCCTGCGTCTGGGAAGACGCCAGGACCCGCATCGTCTTCTCCTATGCCCCCAAACGGCCCGAGATGACGGTGGTGAACTACACGCAAAAGTAGCATCCAACCACTTGATTTTTCGCGCCCCCCTTGTTACATTGATTTAGCACTCCCGCAAGAGGAGTGCTAAATTCAGCAGATACCCGCGACAGGAGGCGAACGATTCATGACGATGGCTCTCCCCGTTGTTGCCGACAGTCTTACCCTTTACCTCTCCGAGATCAGGAAATTCCCGATCCTCACCCCGGAGGAGGAGCACCTCTACGCCGTAAAGTTCTACGAGGAGAAGGACCTGGAGGCGGCCCACCGCCTCATCACCGCCAACCTCCGCTTCGTGGTGAAGATTGCCGCCGAGTACAAGTCCTACGGCATGAAGATGCTCGACCTGGTGCAGGAGGGGAACATCGGCCTGATGATGGCGGTACGCAAGTTCAACCCCTACAAGGGGATCCGGCTGATCTCCTACGCGGTCTGGTGGATCCGGGCCTATATCCAGAACTACATCATCTCCGCCTGGAGCCTCCTCAAGATCGGCACCACCCAGGCCCAGAAGAAGCTCTTCTTCAAGCTCGGCCAGGCCAAGGACGCCATCCGGCGCCTCACCGGCTCCGAGGATACCGAAGCGACCGCCCTCTCCCTGGACGTGAAGGAATCCGAGGTGATCGAAATGGACCTGCGGATGAGGGGCGACTGTTCGCTGGATGCGGAACCGGTTGACGGCGAGGGGATGACGCTTCTGGAGGCGCTGGCGGACGAACGGCAAAACCAGGAGGAGGCGCTGGCGGAGTACGAAGAGGCGACCCTGCTCAAGGGGTACGTCGCCAAGGCGATGGAGCGTCTCAACGAGAAGGAGCGGTTCGTGATCGAAAAGCGGGTGACCGCCGACGCCCCCCTCACCCTCCAGGAGATTGCCGATCACTTCTCCATCTCCCGCGAACGGGTGCGACAGATCGAGGAGGGAGCGCTGAAGAAAATCAAGGCATTCCTCGCCCCGGCCATCGAACACGCGGTGCCGGCATAGTCGCCCCATCTTCCCGAACCCAAGCCCTGCCGACCGGCGGGGCTTTTTTTAATTTACCCGCGGACAGGCACGAAAGGAGTGCTGATGCTCACCTCAACGCAGAAAGAGCGTTACGCCCGGCACATCATGCTGGATGACGTGGGGATAACGGGGCAGGAGAAACTCCTCCGCGCCAGGGTCCTCATCATCGGCGCCGGTGGGCTCGGCTCGCCGGTCGCCCTCTATCTTGCCGCGGCAGGAGTCGGAACCATCGGCATCGCCGACTCCGACTGCGTGGAACTCTCCAACCTCCAGCGGCAGATCGCTCACGGCACCCCTGACCTCAATCGCCCGAAGGTCGTCTCCGCACGGGAGAAGATGACGACCATCAACCCCGACGTGACGGTTGTCCCCTACCACGTGCGGGTTACCCCTGCCGTCGCCGCCAAAATCATTGCCGGCTACGACTTCGTCATCGACGCCACCGACAACTTCAACGCCAAATTCCTCATCAACGACACCTGCGTCCGGGCCGCAGTCCCCTTTTCCCATGGCGGCATCCTCCGCTTTAACGGCCAGACCATGACCGTCCTCCCCGGCAGCTCCCCCTGCTACCGCTGTCTCTTCCCCGAGGAGCCCGAGACCGAGGAGATAGCCATCGCCTGTTCCCGGGCGGGGGTCATGGGGGTTCTCCCCGGAGTGATCGGCACCATCCAGGCCACCGAGGCGATCAAGCACCTTCTCGGCATCGGCACCCTTCTGACCGGGCGACTGCTCACCTACAACGCCCTCTCCCTCAGGTTTCGCGAAGTTCCTTTCAAGAAGAACCCATCCTGCCCCTTCTGCGGATAGCGCACCGGAAATCCCCGCCGCATCCGATTGCAGATCTTGACGCTTGCCGGACAATGCCGCGCCGATATTTCCACACTTACAAGTAAACTTTAGTTGAATTTTATTTCTTGACAAAAACAATAGTGTTAAGCAAAATACAATCAACGGTTCTGAGATAATCAAAAGCAACCACACCCCGGATCGACAGAACGCAGACGCAGCGCACGGAGAGAGGGACGCAACGTGATCTTGGATGAACGGAAATTGCAGAATCTCCCGCTCGGTCTCGCCTCCCCCGCCGCTTCCGGGGAATTGCGCCGCGAGGGGACCGTCTTCCTGGTGGGAGGAGAGCTTCCCCCCCAACAGTCTCTGGAGACCCTCTTCGAGAGCCATTGCATAAGCCCGGCCGAGCTCTTTCATCTCAGGTTCGGCCCTCCCGATACCTTCCCCCGCGGGGAAGAACTCGCCCGCCTGATCAAGAAAAACTTCCCGGCCCACCTGGTGGGAAGAGTCGACTATCCGGCGGCGCCGCACCTTGTGGAGCGGGCGTACGCCGCCGGGATCGACATCATCGACATCCCTCTTGCCGGTTTCGGCGGAAGGGAAGGCGAACGGCAAGCGCGTCTCGCCTCCCTCGAATACGCCCTGGAGATATTCCCCCGCTGGTCGGTGGCGTCCACCCTTACCGTGGGAGATGGGCCGGCCGACGAGGTGATTGCCGCCATCGACGACCTCCTCGCCCGCAGGATCGTTCCCCTGCCGGAGCTTTCCCCCCGGGTCGCGGGCGACAAGGTGAGTGTCGTCGCCGCCATCCTCCGGCACATTGTCGCGGCATGGCGCCGTCACAGGGTGGCGATAGCCCCCCTGCAGCCGTTCATCGTCCTCACAACCCCTCTCGTCATGGCCAGACCGGAGGGGATACTCCGCGGCTTCATCGACCGGCTGCGGGACCGGCAGCTCGTGGCGGCGGCAGATTTGCGCCGGACGCTGCGCGTCCGCCAGGTTGAGGAATCCTTCGAATCGGCGGGGCTGTGATGGCACAGGAACTTATCGACAAGCCCCTGAAGATCGACACGCGGCCCCTCTGGTTGATCCTTCTCGACCGGACCGCCCGCTACCAGGTGTTTGCCGGGTTGGCGGCCGTCTGCATCATCCTCTTCAGGCTTTCGCCGCCGCAAGGGCTGGCACCCGCCGGTTACCACGCCATCATTCTCTTCGGCGCCACCGTCTTCCTCTGGGTGTCCGGCCTCCTCCCCATCGCCGTGACCGCCCTTCTCTCCATGGTCCTGATTCCGCTCCTCGGGATCATGGATGCGAAAAGAACGTATGCGCTTTTCGGGAACGAGGCGGTCTTCTTCATCCTCGGCGCTTTCATCCTTGCCGCGGCCATGACCGGCAGCGGCCTCTCAGCGCGGCTTGCCCGGGCGATGCTCGCCCGCTTTGGCAAGACCCCGAAGCGGCTGGCATTTACGGTGTTTCTCCTCTCCGCGGTGCTCTCTTTCTGCATGAGCGAGCATGCCGTGGCCGCTATGATGTTTCCGGTGGTGACCGAGATCAGCGAAAGCCTGGGACTCGAGAAGATGAAGAGCCGCTACGCCAAGCTCCTCTTCATGGCCATCGCCTGGGGATGCATCATCGGCGGCATCGCCACCTTCCTCGGCGGGGCGAGGGCCCCCCTTGCGGTCGGGATGCTGAGGGAGAGCAGCGGTCTCGATTTCACCTTCTTCGAATGGACCCTTGCGGCCATCGTCATCGTGGGCCCGCTCCTCGTGCTCGGCTTTCTCCTGCTCGCCCGGTTCTTTCCCCCGGATGTCGAGAGCGTCGAGGAGGGGCGCCGGTTCCTGAACCGCAAGCGCCTCGAAGCGGGCAGGATGAGCTACGGCGAGTTGGTCGTCGCCACGGTCATGACCGTCACCATCGGCTGCTGGATGTTCCTCGGCAGGGAAACGGGCCTGGCCGCCATCGCGATTCTCGCCACAGCCGTCCTCTTCGCCCTGCGGATTGTTTCCTGGAGTATGATCGAGGAGTACGTCAACTGGGGCATCATCCTCATGTACGGCGGCGCCCTCGCCCTGGCCAGTGCGCTTGAGAAATCGGGGGCCGCACTCTGGCTCGTCAACAAGGGGCTCGGGATCTTCACCCCGTCGCCGTTTGCGGTCATAGCCGTCATCTCCCTCGTCTCGATCCTGCTGACGGAATGCATCAGCCATGCGGCGGTCGTCGCCATCCTCATGCCGATCGGGATGACCCTCGCCAAGGGGATCGGCATGGATCTCAGGGTCATGACCCTTGCCATCGCCCTTCCGGCCGGCCTTGCCTACTGCCTCCCGATGGGTACGCCGGCCACCGCCATAGTCTACGCATCCGGCTTTCTGAGAAGCCGGGACATCATCGCGCCGGGGGCCTTGATCATGCTGGTTTCGTGGTTTCTCTTCCTGACCTCGGCATGGTTTGTCTGGCCCCTCATCGGGCTTTCGATCTGACATGCGGCTAGGACACGCTCGGCCGCTACAAAGGAGTTGACAATGTCTCAGCAGATTCGCCGGGGACTCCCGGTTCTCCCCACCGATGCCGCACCACAGCAGATCCTCGCGGCCGGAGTCGAGGCGGCTCAAGGAGCGGTGAAGCTCGCCTGTTCCTTTTCCGTGGAGGATGTGGTCATCATCGACATGATGAAGGAACTGGGGCTGGAGGCGGGGATCTTCGCCCTCGACACCGGCCGGCTCCACGAAGAAACGTACGAGGTGGCGGAAGCTATCACGGAGCGCTACCACATCCCCATCGAGTGGTACTTCCCGAAGCACGAGCAGGTCGAGAAGCTCGAACGCGAAAAGGGGCTCTTCTCGTTCCGCGAGTCGCTCGAAAACCGGCACGAATGCTGTCACATCCGTAAGGTTGAGCCGCTGGGAAGGGCTCTCAAGGGGCTGGCCGGCTGGATCACGGGCTTGCGGCGCGAGCAGAGCGTAACCCGGACCGGACTTGCCACCCTCGAAATCGATGAGGCGAACGGCGGCATCCTAAAGATCAACCCCCTGCTCGAATGGAGCGAAACTCAGGTATGGGAGTATGCTACCGACCGTCGGCTGCCGGTCAACCGCCTCCACAAGCAGGGATACCCCTCCATCGGCTGCGCCCCCTGCACCCGCCCGGTGGCCCCCGGCGAGCATCCCAGGGCCGGCCGCTGGTGGTGGGAAAACCCGGAGCACAAGGAGTGCGGCCTGCACCGGCGCTGATCGAAGGCACAGACGTAACGAGGATAACGACATGAGAACCACCCTGACCCACTTGCAGCAGCTAGAAGCCGAAAGCATCCACATCATCCGCGAGGTGGTGGCCGAATTTGCCAACCCGGTCATGCTCTACTCCATCGGCAAGGATTCGGCGGTCATGCTGCACCTGGCTCGCAAGGCCTTTTACCCGGCGCCGCCGCCATTTCCCTTGCTGCACGTGGATACCACCTGGAAATTCCGCGACATGATCCAGTTCCGCGACCGGATGGCGTCAGAATGCGGCTTCGACCTGATCGTCCATGTGAACAAGGAGGGGGTGGAGCAGGGGATTTCCCCGTTCACCCACGGCTCGGCCCTCTACACCGACATCATGAAGACCGAGGGGCTGAAGCAGGCGCTGGACAAGTACCGGTTCGACGCTGCCTTCGGCGGTGCCCGCCGGGACGAGGAAAAGTCGCGGGCCAAGGAGCGGATCTTCTCCTTCCGCAGCGCCAACCACCGCTGGGATCCCAAGAACCAGCGCCCGGAGCTCTGGAACATCTACAACACCCGCATCAAGCCGGGGGAGAGCATCAGGGTCTTCCCGCTCTCCAACTGGACCGAGCTGGACGTCTGGCAGTACATCCACCTGGAGAACATTCCGATCGTGCCGCTCTACTATGCCGCCGTCCGGCCGGTGGTGGAGCGTGACGGCATGCTGATCATGGTGGACGACGACCGTCTGGAGCTCAGGCCGGGCGAGACGGTGCAGTACAAGTCGGTCCGCTTCCGCACCCTCGGGTGCTACCCCCTTACCGGGGCAGTGGAGTCAACGGCCGACACACTCCCCAAGATCATCCAGGAGATGCTCCTGACACGCACCTCCGAGCGCCAGGGGCGGCTCATCGACCATGACCAGGCGGGATCGATGGAGAAGAAAAAGCAGGAGGGGTACTTCTGATGGCACACCAATCGGAACTGATCGAAAAGGATATCCTCGCCTACCTCAAGAGCCAGGAGGAGAAGTCGCTCCTTCGCTTCATCACCTGCGGTAGCGTCGATGACGGCAAGAGCACCCTCATCGGACGGCTTCTCTGGGACTCCAAGATGATCTTCGAGGACCAGCTGGCGGCCCTGGAGGCGGACAGCAAAAAGGTCGGCACCCAGGGGGGCGCTATCGACTACGCCCTGCTGCTGGACGGACTGCAGGCGGAACGGGAGCAGGGAATCACCATCGACGTGGCCTACCGCTTCTTCTCCACCGACCGGCGCAAGTTCATCGTCGCCGACACCCCCGGGCACGAGCAGTACACCCGCAACATGGTCACCGGCGCCTCCACCGCCCAGGTGGCGGTGATCCTTGTAGACGCCCGCAAGGGGCTCCTGACCCAGACGCGGCGCCACAGCTACCTGGTCTCCCTCGTGGGGATCCGCCACGTGGTCCTGGCAGTGAACAAGATGGACCTCATCGACTTCGACAAGGAGCGTTTCGCCTCCATTGTGCGTGATTACGAGGAGTTTGCGGCTTCCCTCGGCTTTGCCTCCATCACCGCCATCCCCATCTCGGCCCTGAACGGCGACAACATCATCGAGGCGAGCGGCAGCACCACCTGGTACCAAGGCCCCACCCTCATGAGTTACCTGGAGACCGTGCAGGTAACCGAGGAACGGGCGGCAGAGCCATTCCGTCTGCCAGTACAGCTGGTGAACCGTCCCCATCTCGATTTCCGCGGCTTCTGCGGCACCATCGCCGCCGGCACCGTCCGGCCGGGGGACGAGATTCGAGTCGCCGCCTCCAACCGCACCAGTCGGGTAGCACGGATTGTCACCATGGGGGGGGACCTGCCGGAGGCGGTGGCCGGCCAAGCGGTGACCCTGACCCTTACCGACGAAATCGACATCAGCCGGGGCGACATGCTGACGGCACCCGATGCGCCGCCACGTCTCTCCCGGCACCCGGAGGCCCACCTGGTCTGGCTCCATGACACCCCCCTGGTGCCCGGGCAGGTCTACCTCGTCAAAACCGCCTCAAGCGTGACCCCCGGCCGGATCACCCGCGTCCAGTACGCAGTGGACGTCAACACCCTGGAACAGCGGCAGGTACCGACGCTGGGGCTCAACGGCATCGGCGTGGTCCGCCTGGAACTGGACCGCGCGGTGGCCTTCGATCCCTACCGCCAGAACCGTGAAACCGGTAGTTTTATCCTCATCGACCGGTTCAGCAATGCCACCGTGGCGGCAGGCATGGTGATCACCGCCGCCCCCCTGGAATCGCTGGATGCAGAACCACCGGAAGCAGGTACCGCCGAAGGCACATGCCTCCCCCGGCGATTCATCCTGAGTGAAAGTTCCGTTAACGGAGCGGACATGGGCGTTGCTGACCTGACTCGGGAATGGGGACCGATCGAGTTCGAGGTTTCACCGGACTTCCTCGACCATCTCGGCAAGGGGAACCGCATCCTCTTCAGGCTTCGAGACGTGGGGCAGTTGGAACCGATTGCCCGGATGGCCTACGAGCACAACCTAGTCTTCGAGTTTGGCCGGTATCGGAACCGGGTTAACGTGATTCTTTACAAGAGCGGGCCGGAGCCGGCCCCTCAGGATTTTGAACGAGGCGGACTATAAACGCATTAGCATTAACAAGGTGGTTCCATTTTAGGAACCACCTTTCTGTATTCCTGAATAAGTGACAGGTGGTTGGAGTTAAGGTGGGAAGGAATGGGAGAGAGTTGAGCAAAAGACAAACGCAAAGCCCCCCCTGAGAGACAGGGGGGGCTTTGCAAAAAACTCCCGGCGGCGACCTACTCTCCCACACCGCTTCCAGTGCAGTACCATCGGCCCTGAGGGGCTTAACTTCCGTGTTCGGGA
>JAJZUC010000040.1 GCA_021847245.1 Deltaproteobacteria bacterium
AGTGAACTGGACACCTTCAACACGCAACTACGGCAGGAAGAAACAGGGAAAACGACTGTCCAGATAAAATCGGAATCATTGTCCAGTCAAAACCGGAAACCCTGTCCAGAAAAATCGGATTGCGCAGAAGAGTTTATCCAGCTTGAGCGGCAACACGTTGTAGCTGTGTTGGAGCGGTACGTCAAGGGTGAGATTACAAGCAAAGAAGTAGAGGACTGGGCAAACCTCATAGAGTGCCGAGAAGACATTGGCTACGAAGATGTAGCTGACGTCCTTCACATTATGGCTAATCCTGCCATTACACGTGAGCTTACTGAGGCAGTTGCTGCTCAGCTCATCGAGGGGTTGCGAAAGCCCAACACGCCACTGGAGCCGTCTCGCTGAAGCTCGCGGCTCAGCGGCGACCCGTTGTGTGATGAAAAAGGATGAGGAAAAGAAATGGCTGGCGGACTCGTAACAATTGCACAGTACCGAGATTTACCGGAAGCAGGACTTGCCAAGTCGAAACTTGAAGCTGCAGGAATCGTCTGCTTTCTCGACAACGAGTACACTGTCGGCGCAAATTGGCTCTATTCTAATGCTTTGGGCGGAGTGAAGTTAAATGTGAAGAAAATGCAGAAGAAGCCAAAGCTATTATTGAAGAAATTCCTGAAGCAATTACGACTGAAGAATCAGAAGGAATGTTGCCGGAGTCAGCCTGCCCAGCCTGCGGGGCGACAGGAATAGAGACTGAGAATTATACGAGGAAGTTCGCGGCTCTAACGCTACTTATTTCGCTTCCCCTGTTTCTATTTTGGAAGAGATATCATTGCAAAAGTTGCGGGCATCGCTGGAAATGACAACACACAACAAGCGGCAACAGCGGTCTCCGCTGACGCTCCGCCGCTGGTGCCTTGAGACGTTATACCAACAACCGAGAGGAGAACCAAAAGTGAAGAACTTCGGAATCTGCCTGATGATCGCTGGTGTTATTTGGGGCGTTTACGCCTTCAACATGAAAACTTCAATTGAAACTGAAGGTAGGACGGTGGGTAACGGGACCTATTCATTGTATGTTCCTGGTCAAAATATTCACAACCTTGATCTAGCAGCACGTAAACAAAACCACTTGCTCGGAGCCGGAGTCACTGTAATTGCTGGAGTCATTCTATTAGGATTTGGCTCATTACAAAAAACAAGTAAATCCTCCGATGAATCCGCAACAAAACAAACTAGCAAGTACGACAATATATATACAAAAGCTATTGTCATTCTCATATCAATTGCGGCGACTGCATGGTTTTACGAGAAATTTGTCAAGCCTTAACTGTACAAAATTGAGAAAGGAGAAACTAAAATGCTAATTAAAATCCAAACTACCGACCGAAAAAGAGCCGCTGCTCTGTCTGAAAATCCGCCGAAGGGAGTCAAGTAATTATCGGTGACGTGCAGAAGGATTTTTCATCAGCAATTAATATCTCTGTGAACATTGATGTTGCTGCAATATTGAACTCTAAGGTAGTTTATTCATGGCTGCTTTACTGTCTCGGTAAGAGTGGTGCTAAAATCTACCTTAACGGAAAACATACTTCCATCGACCAGCCTAACACCGAAAAACTGATTGAGGAAGCTATCAACCAAAATAAACCCTAAAATACATAGAAGAACAATTTTAGTTTTAGTCATGTAATCTCCAAGGAGGCTGAAAATGGACAAAGCGACAAAATACATCGAGTTACTTCAATCTCTGTATCCTAACCTGAATGTTAGGTGGGAAATTCCACCACATAAGATTTTTGAAAACAACGAATGTATTATCAGGTTCTCATCAAAAACAAATCCAGAAATGGTACTTGATGTTCCGTACCCTGACGGGATTGACGAATATAGTGCCGAGCACAATGTTGAAGTATTAGTTGCGGTCTACCGGAGTCAATTAGAAGAGTTAGTCTCGCTTTGATTTTCTTTTGGATTTGTCGTGAATAAAGTATCGGTACCATCTATTGTCCTTGGTGCGACAGTCAAACCCAAACGAAGGAAATTCCGAGGCTGGGATGTGATGGACTTGGAGGTATAGGTCGCGCCTTTTGTAAATCTCTTCTAGCATTTCTTCTTTGGTAGCTGTGAACGCGGCTACCTCGACAGGCTGAACTGTGCCATCTACCCCAATAGCGTTCTCTGAGTCTATCTCATTTTGGGATGTGAATATCCAAACTTGTGCTTCTTCCATATTACCTCCATATAACCAGAAAGAAGCAGCGGACTAACGCCGCTGTTCTTCCGGCCCGTTGGAAGGACAAGATATGAACCGAAAATTCATTTTCTTCCTGTTTTCCTTTGTGGCTGCATTGCCAGCCGTTGTTGCCTTTGCTGGAGATATCAAACCTGTAATCAGGGAAGAACACAAAATCAGCATAAATGGAGTCGAAGAGCTTTGGCGGCTTGAATGGGCACAAACACCGAGTCCTGCATGTGGTCCGGAGGACCCGGCATGGAGTACCTGCCCCTGTACCGGATTTGCATTCGGTGAGAGCGAAGAACTGACACTTGTAAGGAAAAGACAAGGTCAGAAAGATGAACGGCTTTCCCTTACCCAATTCTTCTCAGATGAATATGATTCACCCGCATCATCAAGCACTTCCAAAGCTGTACTAGCCCGCTGGGAAGTTCACGAGAAAGACTACGACGATTCAGACAAACCTGACTTTGTTGCTCGGGTGCGTACCCGTCCTGTTATGCGCATCATGAACTTTAAGGACTATGATCACGACGGAAACTCAACAGAATTCATGCTGCAAGTCGGCACGTTACCGTGCGGAAAATTGATGAGTATCATCGTTGGTATTTCAAGTAAAAATCCCCACCTTCATGTTTTTTCCAGTGTGAGGCAACCGAAACAGCCCCTGACTTTACAGGCACGCCAGGAGGCGTTGCGTAAAGCAAAAGCTCCAATCAAAATGAAAGACTGGCAGTGTGGAGACCACGGAAGTGAGCAAGAGGTGGAGTTAGAGCTGGTGGCGCAAAATGGCAATATCCATGCCACCCGACGGACATATGAATGCAAAGAGAATGGACGTGGGAAGTTACTGAAAAAAGAAAACTTCTGAAGCTCCCAACACGCGGTTAGAACACGACTCCCTTCGGTCGCGGTTCAACCGCGGCCCCGTTATCCACAACCACAGGACTCCCCAATGAAGGAAACAACCGGCAACATCTGGGACTACCTCGGGAAAGCGGTCATATGCATTACCACCAACGGGCATCTGACCAGGAAAGGTGAGGCGGTTCTGGGCCGCGGCTGCGCCCGCCAGGCTCGGGAGCGGTTCCCCGCTCTGCCGGCTCGTCTCGGTGCGTTGCTGTCCGAAGGGGGTAACCATGTCCACGTGATCGGCGACGGACTTGTGAGCTTTCCCGTGGAGGAGAGCCCGTGGGCAAATCCCGACCCGCGGCTCATCCGGCGTTCTGCCGAAGAGCTTCGGGCCTGTGCCGACCGCGAGGGGTGGCCGCTCGTCATCGTTCCACGCCCCGGGTGCGGCGGGGGTGGCCTTTCCTGGGAGGAAGTGCGCCCGCTCCTTGCGGATCTCTTTGACGACCGCTTTACCGTTATAAGTGCCGCTTGATGGGGCTGATACGTGTCCTGTGCAAATTGTAAAAAATTTTGACAAATTGCATAAAAACCGCTAGTGTGCCGGCATGATTGCGCGTAATGCCGAGCAAACCATCCGAACCCTCCTGAAGGGCTTTCCCATTGTGACGCTCACTGGGCCGCGCCAATCGGGAAAGACTACCCTCGCCAGAGCGGTCTTCTCCGACCGGCCCTATGCATCGCTGGAGGACCCCGACGTCCGTCTCGCCGCCCAGGATGATCCCCGCTCCTTTCTGGGGCGTTTCTCCGACGGCGCGGTGCTGGACGAGGTGCAACGCTGCCCGGCCCTTCTCTCCTACCTCCAGACGATAGTTGACGCCGATGGCCGGATGGGGCTTTACATCCTGACCGGTTCCCAGCAGTTCGGGCTGTTGTCGGGAATAACCCAGTCCCTGGCGGGCCGGACCGCTTTCGTCGAGCTTCTCCCCTTTTCCCTTCCCGAGCTCCGCCGCGCTGGCAAGCTGCCGGCGGATGTCGACACCATGCTGCTGAACGGCTGCTATCCGCCGCTCTATGACCGCGCCGTGCCGCCATCTGCCTGGTTTGCCGCCTATGTGACCGCCTATGTCGAACGGGACGTGCGACAACTGCTCAAGATTCAGGAGCTTGAAACCTTCCAGCGGTTTGTGCGGCTCTGCGCGGGGCGGACCGGGCAGCTCCTCAACCTCTCCTCCCTCGCAACCGAGTGCGGTATCACCCACAACACTGCCAAGGCCTGGATATCGGTGCTCGAAGCGAGTTACCTCGTCTTTCTGCTCCGCCCGCACCATGCCAGCTTCAACAAGCGGCTGGTCAAGATGCCGAAGCTCTATTTCTACGACGTCGGCCTCGTCTCGTGGTTGCTGGGGATCAGGACGGCGGAGCAGCTTGAAACCCACCCGCTGCGGGGGAACATATTCGAGACGTTTGTCGTGGCCGAACTGATCAAGGCGCGTCTGAACCGCGGCGAGCGGCCCGACTTCCATTTCTGGCGGGACAGCAACGGGAATGAGATCGACGTTGTCATCGAGCAGGGGCCCAAGCTCGTGCCGCTGGAGATAAAGTCCGGCAGAACCGTCACGCCCGACTCCTTCGCGGGGCTGGAGAAGTGGTGCGCCTTGGCCGGGGATTCGGCCATGGCTCCCACCCTGGTGTACGGAGGGGATGAATCGTTCCAGCACAAGGGGATGAGGGTTGTGGGGTGGAACAGCTGCGGAGATCTGGATATCTGATCTTGAGGTGGCAGCGCCGCCGATGGCCTTAAGGGAGAGTAGTCGGAAAGGTCGCCTTCAGGAGAAATGTTCCAATAGGGTAGATCACCGGTTCACGCGCGCGTGGGCGTGAACCGCTCAATAACGTGTTGGGCAGAATTAAAAAAATCATAAAGAGGAGCCGCATGACAGCAATCAGATTTATCAACCCAGCTTTGATCTTCATTCTCGTGTGGCAGCTAGCTAGTTGTGGTGGTAGCAGCTCAACCAACCCTTCACCAACTGACAACAATAAACCGTTAATGGGTGGAGCAGCCCAAGGAAATTCGCTCTCTTTAGTGGGAACAGTTTCGACTTTTGCTGGTACAGCCGGAGTATCTGGTTCAACCGATGGAATCGGGGCAACTGCGAGTTTCCGTTACCCTGTTGGCGTTACCACAGACGGAGCGAACCTCTTTGTGACGGATTATACAAACAGCACTATTCGTAAAATTGTGATTGCTTCCGGAGTAGTTTCAACGCTTGCAGGGACTGCATGGACACACGGAACGACTGACGGAATCGGTTCAGCAGCGAGCTTTTATGACCCTGTTGGAATCACGACAGATGGAAAGAACCTCTATGTTGCCGATTCAACTAATCACACAATTAGGAAGATAGTGATTGCAAATGGTGAAGTAACAACACTAGCTGGTACTGCCGGGACTTCGGGCTCGGCTGACGGCATCGGAATAGCAGCTAGTTTCAATTTCCCCAAAGGTATAACGACAGATGGAACAAACCTTTATGTGGCAGATATAGGAAACCATACTATCCGAAAGATTGTGATTTCCACAGGAGCCGTGACCACATTAGCAGGCACTGCTGGCACTGTTGGGGCAACTGATGGAATTGGTACAGTAGCTAACTTTATTACCCCTGAAGGCATAACTACTGATGGGAAAAATGTTTATGTAACCGATAACACTACAATTCGCAAAATTGTAATTGCCACTAGCGAAGTAACAACATTAGCAGGGGCTGCTTCGACAGTAGGAACGACTGATGGCATCGGTTCGGCCGCAAGATTTAGTGGCTCAAAAGGGATTACCACAGATGGTACATTTCTTTACGTAACTGATTACAGTAACTTTACGATCCGCAAAATAGAAATTTCCACCGGGACCGTTACAACCTTAGCAGGATCTGTGGGCTCTATGGGTTCGACTGACGGAACTGGAGCAGCAGCAAGCTTCTTTTTGCCAACAGGAATTACCTCCGATGGGAAAAATCTCTACGTTACTGATACACGGAACAATACTATCCGAAAGATACAGTAATCCGAAGCTCCCAACCCGCGGCGGCACACGGTCTTCGCTGCGCTCCGCCGGTGCGCCTTGTGACGTTCAACAAAAAATAAGACCATTCGAGCCAACACCATGAACCTACACGAAGCAATCATCCAAACCGTTTTTGAGCACTATCCCGACGTCCAGGCGATCTACCTCTTCGGCTCCTTCGGTACGGAGGACGAATGGCCCGAAAGTGACGCCGACATTGCTCTGCTCCTGCCGCCGGTGGAGGCGAAAAAGGTCGGTTCGCTGGCGATGAGCGCCCTGAGGCGCGCGCTCGAAGAAGTGTTGGGGAAGGAGATCGATTTGATCAATCTGCGCCTGGCGCCGACGGTGCTTCAGAAGGAAGTGATCGCGGCCGATCGCCGCGTCTATGATGGGGAGAGGGTTGCCGCCGAGGAATTCGAGATGCTTACCATCTCTCTGTATCAGAAGCTGAACGAGGAGCGTGCGGAGATCATAGCGAACGCCCTGGCCGACGGGAGGTTCCACGATATATGAACGACATCGTCCTGAACAAGAAGGAGAGTATCGAGCGCTGCATCAGGCAGATCCGGACCTACTACGCTCTTCCCGGGGATGTGCCGTTTGCAGAGGATTACCTGAGGCAGGACGCCATCGCCCTGAATCTGCAACGGGCCTGTGAGCAGTGCATCGATCTCGCGAATCATACGATCAGGGTCCGCAAGCTCGGCCTTCCCAAAGAGAGCAGGGAGAGTTTCCGGTTGCTGGCGGAGGGCGGGATCATTCACCGGGACCTTGCGTCGCGGCTCGAAGGGATGGTAGGTTTCAGAAACGTGCTGGTGCATCAGTACCAGAAAATGGACATCAACCTGATGATCGACGTCATCGAAAACCGGCTTGACGACCTCGTGGAATTTACCAACCTGATCGCAAGTCAATTTTTCGGCGACGCCGCACCCTGATTTTTCAGGCTACCGCCATCATCGCAAACGGAGGATACATGAAACTACCCGACAGACACGGCCACTTCGGCCAGTTCGGCGGCCGCTACGTCCCCGAGACCCTCATGCCGGCTCTGCTGGAGCTGGAGAAGGCCTATAACCATTATCGCCACGACCGCGAGTTCAAGGAGGAGTTCGACTATTACCTCCGCCAGTACGTGGGACGTCCCAACCCGCTCTACTTTGCCGAGAAACTGACGAAAAAGCTCGGCGGCGCGAAGATCTACCTCAAGCGCGAGGACCTGAACCACACCGGCGCCCACAAGGTAAACAACACCATCGGCCAGGGGCTCCTCGCCAAGCGGATGGGGAAGGGGCGGGTGATTGCCGAGACCGGCGCGGGCCAGCACGGTGTGGCGACCGCTACCATCGCGGCGCTCTTCGGGATGGAGTGCGAGGTCTTCATGGGGGAGGAGGATATCCGCCGCCAGTCCCTCAACGTCTTCCGGATGAAGCTCCTGGGGGCCAAGGTCACGGCGGTGACCGCCGGCACCGCGACCTTGAAGGACGCCATGAACGAGGCCATGCGCAACTGGGTGACCTACGTTCACAATACCTTCTACGTCATCGGCACCGCTGCCTGCGCGCACCCCTATCCCATGATGGTCCGTGACTTCCAGGCGATCATCGGCAGGGAAGCTAAAGCCCAGCACAAAAAGGCCGAGGGGAGGCTCCCCGACGTCCTTGTCGCCTGCGTCGGCGGCGGGAGCAACGCCCTGGGCCTTTTCTACCCGTTCCTCGAAGACCGGGAGGTGCGGATGATCGGGGTCGAGGCGGCCGGTCACGGCATCTCCTCGGGGGCCCACGCCGCGCCCCTCTGCGCCGGACGCGTCGGGGTGCTCCACGGCAACAAGACCTACCTCCTCCAGGACGAGTTCGGCCAGATCGCCAACGCCCATTCCATTTCGGCGGGACTCGACTATCCGGGGGTCGGCCCCGAGCATGCCTGGCTCAAGGATTCGGGGCGGGCGGAATACGTCTCGGTGACCGACGAGGAGGCCCTGGCGGGATTCTCGCTCCTCACCCGCGAGGAGGGGATCCTCCCCGCCCTGGAGTCGTCCCATGCCATCGCCTATGTGGCGAAGCTGGCCCCCACTCTGCCGAAGGAGAAGAGCATCGTCGTCTGCCTCTCGGGGCGGGGAGACAAGGATATCCACACGGTGGCCGATGCCATGGGTGTGGAGTTGTAGGAACGCGCGGGTCATTCCGATGTAAGTTGTTGAAAGTAGGTGCAAAACTAAAAAAGTTGCTTGACAGCAGTGCCGTTCTACGGTATAGAATTACCCATCTGTTTAATAGAACAGATACAGCGAAAGGACCCGACGAGGGTCCTTTCGGCGTTTTTTGCGAAGAATAGCTTCATTAAACATAATCCCTGTTCCCTGGAATGGATGGCGGCGCCGCCATCCCCTGCGGGAGGGCGGCGTGCCGCTCTCTACATCAAAGAAAGGAGGTTCCGGCCGGAGCCGGTCCCAACCCCGAACAGACTTCGGACCGTCCGGCAAAGCCGCGAACACTACCCCAAAACAGCCTATGAGAAAAAAAATCTATCTACTGGCAGCCATGATGCTTTTCTGCGTCTCCTGCAATCAGAGCGGACTTCGCAGGGAGGCCGGCCACAAGGCCCGCCTCGCCCACCTCTCCGATCAGGAGGTCCGCCGGCTCATGGAACAGGGTGTCGATCTGGACGAACGCCAGCGACAGGCCCGGGCCATCGCCACCGTCTTTTCCCGAAGGACGGATTCCGAGCGTGCCCAGAAACTCGCCGCCCTCTGCTACCTGAAGACCCTCGGCACCGACCTGATGCCCCTCGACCTGGCGGAGATCGCCCTGGCGGAAACCGGCAGCGTCGGATTCGAATCGGACGCCGTTTCTTCCAAGGGGGCCCTGGGGGTCTGGCAACTGATGCCCTACCGCGCGGCGAGCCACGGCTTCCGCCCGGAGGAGATGCAGGACGACGCCAAGTGTGCCGAGGCTGCCGTCCGCGAGCTTTACAGCAAGCTCGACATGGCGAACGGCAACCTGGTGAAGGCAAAAAAGCTTTACTGCGGCGTCGGCCCCGAGGCGGACGCCTACGAAGTGAAGCGCCGCAAGTACCGGCGCGAGATTCTCAACGAGCTGGAGTGGGCTCCGCCAACGCGGGCCGAGAGCCAGCTGACCCTTCTCGTGGGGGCCTCGTAGCCTCAATCTTAATAATGAACCACGCACAACGACGTGCGGACGAGGGGGGCTTCCCGGGAGGCCCTCCTCGTTTTTTTTGCCCCGACCACGGGGTCATGCGGGTTTTCCGGCCGGCGCGATTGTGGTATGGTGGGCCGATTCCAGTTTCTCCGGAGGACCCGTGAAAAACATGAAAAAGATGCTGTTGCTGCTGCCGCTGCTGCTTGCCGCCTGTTCCCTCTTCGTTTCCGAGCCGAAAGTCAAGGTGAAGGACCTCGCCGTCGTCGGCCTCGGGGCCGAAGGGGCCGATCTGGAATTTCTCCTCGCCGTCACCAATCCCAACTCCGTTCCCCTGACCCTCAGGGGATACACCTACGACGTCCGCGTCATGGCGCTCCCCCTCACCAAAGGGGGGGTGCGGGAACGGGTCGAGTTTCCCCCCGGGGAGACCACCGACGTGCGCCTCCCGTTCCGGGTGGCCTATCGCGACCTTTGGGAGATCCTGAAGCGCAACCCCAATCCCGACGCCATTCCATACCGCCTCGACGGGGGGCTGGAAGTGGAGACCCCCCTCGGGACCTCCACGGTCCCGGTGGCGACCAGCGGCAATTTCGCGGTTCCCCAGCGGTTTCGTCCGTCGGGACTCGTGCGGGGCCTGGGCGACCTCGTGAAGGGGCTCGTCCGATGAATGTGGTTGACGCAACGGGGCTCATGAAAAGCTTCGGTCCCCGGCAGATCCTCGACGGGGCCACCTTCGCCATCGGCGAGGAGGAGAAGGGGGGGCTCATCGGGGTGAACGGCAGCGGCAAGTCGACCCTTATGGAGATCCTGGCAGGGATCGAGGATCGTGAAGGGGGGACGATCGCCCTGAAGCGGGGGGCCACGGTCGGCTATCTGCCGCAGGAGCCGCTCCTCGATGACTTCCGGACGGTGGGGGAGGAGCTGGAGACGGGGCTCGTGGCGATCCGCAGGGCCCTCTCCGAGTATGAAACGATCGGCGTCCGGCTGGCGGAGCAGCGGGGGGATCACGAGCGGCTCCTGGCGCGCCAGGGGGAGCTTGCCACCTGGATCGAGCACCACGGCGGCTGGAATACCGATCACCGGGTGGCCGAGATCATGACCCGGCTCCGGATCCCCGACCGGCACCAGCGGATCGGCGAGCTCTCGGGGGGGACGAGGCGGCGGGTGGCGCTGGGGAGGCTCCTGCTCCAGGCGCCGGATCTCCTGCTGCTGGACGAGCCGACCAACCACCTGGATGCCGACACGGTCCAGTGGCTCCAGGAGCATCTCTGCGCCTATCCCGGCGCGGTGCTCCTCGTCACCCACGACCGCTATTTCCTCGACCGGGTGGCGACCCGGATGCTGGAGCTGGAGCGGGGGCGGATCACCTCCTACTCTGGCGGCTACTCCCGCTATCTGGAGCAGAAGGTGGAGAAGCTCGCCCTGGAGGCCCGGGGGCAGGAGCGGCTCCTGAACCTGCTGCGGGTCGAGACCGCCTGGATCCGGCGGGGGGCCAAGGCCCGGACCACCAAGCAGAAGGCGCGCATCGACCGCTACCACGACCTGGAGGAGCGGAGCCGGGTGGAGGCGGCGCGGGAGACGCGGCTCGCCTTCACCGCCGGCGACACCCTCGGCGGCACGATCCTGGAGCTTTTGGGGGTTTCCAAGTCCCTCGGCGGAAGGCGCCTCGTCGACGGCCTCACCTTCCGGATGAAGCGGGGGGACCGGGTCGGGATCATCGGCCCCAACGGCTGCGGCAAGACGACCCTCATCCGGACCATCATGGGGGAAGAGCTCCCCGACGCCGGCACCGTCGCCATCGGGAAAAAGACCCGCATCGCCTACTTCGACCAGAACCGGACGGTCCTCGATCCGGAGCAGACCCTCTACGACTTCCTCGGCGAGGGGGACTACGTGACGGTGGGGGGCGAGAAGCGCCACAAGATCGGCTATCTGGAAGATTTCCTCTTCGCCCCCTCCGACCGGATGCGGCGGATCGCCACCCTTTCGGGGGGAGAGCGGAGCCGCCTCGTCCTCGCCCGGCTCATGCTGGAGGACGCCAACCTCCTGATCCTCGACGAACCGACCAACGATCTGGACATCCCGACGCTCCAGCTCCTGGACGACGCCCTCGTCCGCTTCAACGGCTGCGTGCTCGTGGTCACCCATGACCGTTTCTTCCTCGACAAGGTCGCCACCGGCATCCTCGCCTTCGAGGGGGAGGGGAGGGTGACCTTCTACGAGGGGAACTACACCCTCTACCGGGAACTGGCGGAACAGCCCGCCGGCAGCGCGAAGCCCAAACCCGTCAGGGGCGAGGCCGTCCGCGAGAGGCCGCGGAAAAAGGGGCTCACCTACGGGGAACGGCTGGAGCTGGAACGGGTGGAGTCCGACATCGAACGGCTGGAGCTCCGCAAGGGAGAGGTGGAGGCGCAGTTGGCCGACCCCGCCGCCTACGGGAGCGCGCAAGGGGGGATCGGCGCCCTCTCCGCCGAGTTTACCCGGCTGGAGGAGGAGCTCGGAGCCCTTCTTCTCCGGTGGGAAGAGCTCGAAACGAAGCGGGCCGAAGGGTAGGCCCGAGGGGGACGCAAAGCGGCGTGGATCGGCTCTTTTCGCTTGATAAATAGGGCCTTGGCTGGTATATCAGAACGGGTTTGCCAATCGATTAACTCTTCGCCATCAGGGGGCGTCATGCTCAGGGATATGAAACTCGGCTTCAGGCTCATCGGTTCCTTCGTCATCATGGCGGTCATCGTCGCCGTGACCGGCTTCATCGGCATCCGGAGCATCGGCATGGTGTCGAGCCGGGTGTCGGCCATGCTGCAGAGCCGCTACGACCAGCAGAAGGTCGCCCTGCAGCTCCAGGCTGCCGAGCGGACCTGCCGCGCCGAGCTCCTTGAGGGGATCATGGCCCATGCGGACGAGAAGGGGCTGAAGGAGCACATCGACGCCTACCGGAAAAATCGCGACATCATCAGGCGTTACAGCGTGGCGCTCCTCAAGGGGGACAAGGAGTTGGGACTCGAGCCGGCCCCCAAGGACAGCGTCATGGAGTCCCACGCCGAGACGCTCACGGAGACCTGGGGGGAATACGAGAAGGTTGCCGAGCGGATCATCGCCTACAAGACCGCCGTGCTCGCCGGTCGCGAGGCTCCGTCGGTCCTCGGCGAGACCCGCCTCATGTCGGAGTTGAGTGGTGCCAGCGAGTTCGTGGCCCGCGACATCGACGACCTCATCGAGACCGTGCAGGGGATGATGAAGGAGGTCGGCCAGGAGACGGGGCGGATCAAGATGTCGATCACCGTCACCTTCATCATCGTCATCATCGGCGCCGCCGTCATGGCCCTTTCCTTCGGCATCATCGCCACCCGCAACATCATCCGGCGCGTCAACCGGATGGTGGAGGCGATGAATCACGGGGCGGAGGGGGATCTGACGGCCCGGGTGGAGACCGATTCCGGGGACGAGCTCGGCCAGCTCGGCCGCGACTTCAATACCATGCTGGAGATGCTCGGCGAACTGGTCAAGAAGGTGAACCGTTCGTTCGTGGAGGTGGGGCAGATCTCCGCCAATCTCTTCGAGGCTTCCCGGCGGGTCATGGCCGCCGCGGAGGTGCAGTCCGAGGGGGTGAGCTCCACCTCTTCGGCGGTGAACCAGATCAACGTATCGGTGAGGGAGGTCTCCCACGGGGTCGACAGCCTCTCCCTCTCGGCCTCCGAAACCTCCTCCTCCATTCTCGAGATGGCCGCCAGCATCGAAGAGGTGGCCCTCAACGTCGATTCCCTCGCCCAGTCGGTGGAAGAGGTGAGCTCTTCCGTGGTCGAAATGGCGGCCTCCATCAAGCAGATCGCCAACAGCATCGTCAGCCTGCAGGAAGTCTCCACCACCACTGCCTCCTCCGTGGCCGAGATGGACAGCTCCATCAAGCAGGTGGAGAAGAACGCCCTCGAAACCGCCACGATCTCCGAAGAGGTCCGCCGCGATGCCGAGATGGGGAAGGAGTCGGTGGAGGCGACCATCGCCGGCATCAACGAGATCAAGCGCTCGTCCCACATCACCTCCGAGGTGATCGAGACCCTGTCGCTGCGGGCCGGCGACATCGGCGCCATCCTCTCCGTCATCGACGAGGTGGCGGAGCAGACGAATCTCCTGGCGCTCAACGCGGCCATCATCGCCGCCCAGGCCGGCGAGCACGGCAAGGGATTCGCCGTGGTGGCCGACGAGATCAAGGAGCTGGCAGAGCGGACATCGAGCTCCACCCGTGAGATCGCCCAACTCATCAAAGGGGTTCAGGACGAGACCGCCCGGGCGGTGGTGGCCATCGAGCAGGCCGAAAGGAGCATCGCCGAAGGGGAGAGCCTCTCCCAGAAATCGGGCGATGTCCTTGTGAAGATCGTCGCCGGGGTGCAGCAGGCCACGGAGCAGGTGGAGAGCATCGCCCGCGCCACCACCGAACAGGCCAAGGGGAGCCAGATGATCCGCGATGCCATGGAGCGGGTCTCCGACATGATCGGCCAGATCGCCAACGCCACCCGGGAGCAGGGGAAGGGGAGCGAGATGATCATGAGCGCGGCGGAGCGGATGAAGGGGCTCACCTCCCAGGTCCGGACCTCCACCCGCGAGCAGAGCAAGGTGGGGAACTTCATCGCCCGTTCCACCGAGAATATCACCGACATGATCCAGCAGATCAAGCGGGCCTGCGACGAGCAGACCCGGGGGAGCGAGCAGATCATCCACGCGGTGGAGAACATCCAGGAATCGACCGCCACCAACCTCGGCGCCGCCCGGATGATGGACGACGCCGTATCCCGCCTCTCCCGCCAGCTGGAGGACCTCCAGCGCGGGATGGGGAGCTTCAGGATCGAGTAATCAGTGACTCGGGATTCGCGGCCCGGGTGTTTTTTCAGTCCCGAACCCCGAGTCCCCGGGTCCCGAAAGGTTTTGTCATGAGCAGAATTGCCGGGAAGTTTGCCGAATTGAAAAAGCGGGGCGAAGCGGCCCTCGTTACCTTCATCACTGCCGGGGATCCCGACCTCGCCGCCACGGAAGAGCTGATCCCGCTTCTGGCCGAGAGCGGGGCCGACATCGTCGAGCTCGGGGTACCCTTTTCCGACCCGATGGCGGACGGACCGACCATCCAGCTCTCCTCGGAGCGCGCCCTGGCCGCCGGCACCACCCTGCCGAAGATCCTTGCCACGGTGAAGGCGGTGCGGGCCCGGACCGAGGTCCCCATCGTCCTCATGGGGTACTACAACCCGATCCTGAGCTACGGCCTGGAGCGGTTCGCGGCCGATGCCGCCGCCGCAGGGGTGGACGGGGTGCTCCTCGTCGACCTGCCGCCGGAAGAGGGGAGGGAGTTCAAGGCGTGCACCGACCGCCACGGCCTCGATCTCATCCTGCTGCTCACCCCCACCTCCGACGAGGGGCGGATCGCCACCGTCGCCCGGCGCGCCCGCGGCTTCGTCTATTACGTCTCCGTTACCGGGGTGACCGGGGTCCGCAGCAGCGTGGAAGGGTCGGTCGCCAGCCGGGTGGCCGAGGTCAAAGGAAAGGTCCCGGTGCCGGTGGCGGTCGGCTTCGGGATCTCGACCCCCGAGCAGGCCGCCGAGATCGCCGCCGCCGCCGACGGGGTGGTGGTGGGGAGCGCGCTGGTCAAGCTCTTCGAGGCCCACCGGGGGGAGGAGCTCCGGCGGGAGCTCGCCCGCTTCGTCTCTTCCCTGAAACGGGCCGTGTGCCCGTAACCGGCCACCGTTCCGTTGACAGCGAATCCTTTTTCTGTTATCAAAAACTTTTATTTTTACTAAAAATCAGGGACGGATTAACGTCCCCACGGAGAGACGACATGGCGTGGTTCAAACGCGAAAAGGCGCCGGGCGCGGCCGACAGGAAGGTCAAGGTTCCCGAGGGGCTCTGGACGAAGTGCGTGAGCTGCAAGGAAAACCTCATCACAAAGGAGCTGGAGAAAAACCTCAACGTCTGCCCCCGGTGCGGCCATCATTATCGGATCTCCGCCCGGCAGCGGATCGATCTTCTCCTCGACCCGGGGAGCTTCATCGAGTTCGACGCCGGGATGACGTCGGTGGACGTCCTCGATTTCAAGGACTCCAAGAGCTATCAGGAGCGGATTACCGCCGCCGTGGCCAAGGGAGGGTCCCGCGACGCCGTCATCTGCGGCGAGGGGAAGATGGATGGCCTTCCGCTGCAGCTGGCGGTCTTCGACTTCTCGTTCATGGGGGGGAGCATGGGGAGCGTGGTGGGGGAGAAGATCACCCGCGCCATCGAGCGGGGGGTGGAGAAGCGGACCCCGGTCATCGTGATCTCCGCCTCCGGCGGCGCCCGGATGCAGGAGAGCATCCTCTCCCTCATGCAGATGGCCAAGACCTCGGCGGCGCTGGCGAAGCTCAAGCGGGAAGGGCTTCCGTTCATCTCGATCCTTACCGATCCGACCACCGGCGGTGTCACCGCCAGTTTTGCCATGCTCGGCGACGTCAACATGGCGGAGCCGAAGGCCCTGATCGGCTTCGCCGGTCCCCGCGTCATCGAGCAGACGATCCGGCAGAAGCTCCCCGAGGGGTTCCAGCGGGCCGAGTACCTCCTCGACCACGGCATGGTCGACATCATCGTGGAGCGGAAGGATATGCGGCTGCGGCTTTCCCGGATCCTCTCGATGCTCTACCGGGGGTGACGGCCCCCCGGGATGGGGGAATTTCGGCGGGGGTGGGTTTGCAAAAACCCGCCCCCGCCTTTTTTTGCGGTCAAAGCGGTGGATTTTCGCCGTTCGTTTCCGTATAATCCCGCCCTGTCATGACCTACGAGGAGACCCTGGCACATATCTACGCCCTGCGGCGCTTCGGCATCCGCCCGGGGCTCGAACGCGTCTCCTCCCTCCTTGCCCGGCTCGGCAATCCGCACGAAGCGCTCCGGATCATCCACGTGGCGGGGACCAACGGCAAGGGGTCGACGGCCGCCTTCCTCTCCTCGATTCTCGCCGCGGGGGGGTATCGCACGGGCCTTTTCACCTCCCCCCACCTCATCAGCTTTACCGAACGTTTCCGGATAAACGGCGCGGAGATCGGCCAGGATGAAGTCCTGCGGCTGGCGCAGCGGGTGATGGCTGCGGCGCCGGAAGGGACGACCTTCTTCGAGCTGGTGACCGCCCTGGCCCTCCTCCACTTTGCCGAGAAAGGGGTCGACGCCGCCATCCTGGAGGCGGGGATGGGGGGGAAAAACGATGCCACCAGCGTCGCAGCGGGGATCCTGACGGTCATTACCCCCGTGGCCCTGGATCATGGCGAATGGCTCGGCGCGACGATCCCCGCCATCGCCCGGGAGAAGGGGGGGATCATCAAGGCGGGACGGCCGGTGGTGCTCTCGGAACAGCTCCCCGAGGCGCAAGAGGTGCTGCTCGCACGGGGGAGGGCGCTCGGCTGCCGGCTCTGCCGTTTCGATGCCGATTTCACGGCGCGGTGGAGCGACGGGGGGCTTGCGTACCGGGGGCTTGACCGCTCCCTGGAGGGAATGCGGCCGGGGATCGGGGGGCGCTACCAGCGGGTCAATGCGGCCAGCGCCCTGGCTGCCGCCGAACTCCTCGCCACCGAGGGGTTTCCCCTGACGGACGAGGCGCTTCGCCGCGGCATTGCCGACGCCCGGTGGCCCGGGCGGATGGAGCTTTTCCCGGGGCCTCCCCCCGTTCTTCTGGACGGCGCCCACAATCCGGCCGGCGCCCGGGCACTGGCCGAGGCCCTGGCCGATTACCCGCGGCGCCGGCTCATCCTCGTCACGGGGATCATGGGGGACAAGGACGCGGAGGGGATTCTCTCGCCCCTGCTCCCCCTCGCGGACGAGGTGGTGACGGTCACCCCCGCCGTGGAGCGGGGGCTCGCCGCGGACCGGCTCGCCGCGTTCTGCCGCGAGCGCGGCGCGGCTGCCACCGACGGCGGCGCGGTCCCCCACGGCCTGGAACTTGCCCGCCAGCGGGCCGGTTCCGATGATCTCATCCTGGTGGCCGGCTCTCTCTTCACGGTGGGGGAGGCGCGGGCCGCCCTCCTCGCCGCGCCTTACGAACCATTCCGCGGATAACACAGAAGCAATGGCACGTTCTCACTTCACATACTGCCGGTTGGTGCTCGCCCTGCTCCTCGTCGCCGCGCCCGCCGCGGCTTCGGGGGTGGCGCCGGAGGCCAGCGGGCCGGTCTTCATCGAGGCGGACTCCCTGACCCACGAGGCGGGGAACCGGGTCGAGGCGAAGGGGAACGTGCGGATCCGGGGGGAGGGGCTCACGCTCCTCGCCGACAAGGCGCTGCTTCTGGGAGACCGCGACGAGGCCCGGGCCGAGGGGAACGTCACCATCCTCAAGGATGGCGACACGCTCCGCGGCGACCGGCTGTCGCTCAACCTCAAGGACCAGACGGGGGTCATGGAGAACGGCTCCCTCTTCGTCCGGAAGGGGAACGTCCACCTGAAGGCCCGGCGGATGTACAAGCTCGTGGGCGAGAGCTACCGCCTGGAGCGGGGGGACTTCACCACCTGCGACGCCGACCCCCCCAGCTGGAAATTCACCGCCACCGACGTGGACGTCACGCTCGGCGAATATGCCACGGGAAAGAACGCCCTCTTCTATGTCGGCGGCGTCCCGGTCTTCTACTTCCCCTATCTGATCTTTCCGGTGAAGACCGAGCGCCAGTCCGGGTTCCTGACCCCCCGGACCGGGAACTCCAACAAGAAGGGGTTCACCTTCAGCCTCGGCTACTACTGGGCCATCAGCCCGAGCCAGGACGCCACCGTCACCCTCGACATCCAGTCCAAGCGGGGCGAGGGGCTCGGCCTCGACTACCGCTACATCAGGAAAAAGGGGAGCGAGGGGACCTTCCGGGGCTACGCCATCTACGACTCCCAGCAGCAGCGCTTCCGGGGCGACATGTCCCAGAAGCACCTGGAAACCGTCTCCGACACCTTCGACATCAAGTCCGACATCAACCTCGTCACCGACCGCACCTTCTACCGCGACTTCGCCGAGCAGAACGGGGTCTACAACCGGAACAGCCTTGAATCGTCCCTCTCCGCCACCAAGCGTTTCCGCCGCTACGTCCTCGCGGGGGAGGTCCGCTACGTGGAGGACCTGCGGGTGGATGTCCTCGACAACCGGAAGACCCTCCAGAAGCTGCCGACGATCAACTTCACCGGCGTGCGCCAGCGCCTCGGGGAGACCCCCCTCTTTTTCTCCCTCGAATCGAGCTTCACCAATTTCTATCGCCCGGAGGGGATCA
The DNA here is from genome assembly GCA_021847245.1 of Deltaproteobacteria bacterium. Lineage (GTDB taxonomy): Bacteria > Desulfobacterota > Desulfuromonadia > Geobacterales > Geobacteraceae > Geobacter. The sequence goes on from JAJZUC010000040.1 coordinate 18,538, forward strand.
AGGGGGAGCGGCTCGACCTCGACCCGCACCTGATCGCCTATGCAAAGCCTGTCGGCCCGCTGGAGCTTTCCGCCTGGGGGGGGTACCGGCTCCGCCTCTACGATGCCCGGGGAACCGACGCGGGGAACGTATACCACGGCAGCGGGATCATCACCGGCGGAGGGGCGCTCTCCTCGACCCTCTCCCGGGTGTACGAGACCGGCAGCGCCGCCATGCCGCGGGTGCGGCACGTGATGATCCCCGAGGTGCGCTACAGCTATGTCGAGGAGAAGGACCAGGACAACCTGCCGTTCTTCGACTATAACGACCGGATCGTGAGCGAGAACCGGATCGTCTACTCCCTCACCAACTCCGTCACCGGCAAGTTCACGGCAGATGACGGCTCCGCCGATTACCGGGAGCTCCTCTACCTGCGCCTGGCGCAGGGGTACGATTTCAGCGGCACCCGCCGTGACCTGCTGACGCTCGTCGACGAGGGGCGTCCCTTCACCGACGTGATGGCGGAGGCGAAGATCCGCCCCCTCAGGCAACTATCCGTTGGGGCCGAAACCCGCTTCAACCCGTACCACATGCGTCTTTCGACCGTGGCCGTCACGGCCGACGCCGACGACGGGAAGGGAAATTCCGCCGGCCTCGCCTACCGCCATGCACGGGGCCAGGTGGAGTACCTGGAGGGGCATACTTCCCTCTCCCTCGTCAAGCCGTTCGTCTTTACCTTTACCGGCCGTTACTCCTTCGACCGGAAGGATTTTCTCGAGTCGCTCTACGCCCTCGAGTACCGGCACCAGTGCTGGAGTGTCACCCTCTCCTACCGCGACCGGATCGACAACCGCGAATTCTTCGTCAGCTTCGCCCTGTCGGGAATCGGCTCCCTCGGTTCCTTCCGGGCGTTCTGAGGCGCCGGTGGCCGGATACGGCTTCAAGCGGGAGCGGGTCGAACCCCGCCCAACCCAACGTGAACCTGGAGGATCCCATGTCTGAGACGTTTAACCCACGCGCCGTCCTGGTTACCGGCGGCGCCGGCTTCATCGGCTCCAACTTCATCAACCACTTCATGGCCGCCAACCCGGGGTGCCGGGTGGTGAACCTCGACCTCCTCACCTACGCCGGCAACCTGATGAACCTGGTGGGGGTGGCGCACGATCCCGCCTACCGGTTCGTCCGGGGGGACATCGGCGACGGGGGGCTGGTCGCCCGGCTCCTGGCCGAGGAGCGGATCGAGGCGGTGGTCCACTTCGCGGCCGAGTCCCACGTGGACCGCTCCATCACCGGCCCCGAGATCTTCGTCAAGACCAATATCCTCGGGACCCAGGTCCTCCTGGAGGAGAGCCGCAAACACTGGGCAGCGGGCGCCGTAGAGCAGTTCCGCTACCTCCAGGTTTCCACCGACGAGGTCTACGGCACCCTCGGCGAGACGGGGTATTTCACCGAGGAGACGCCGCTTGCCCCCAACTCCCCCTATTCGGCCAGCAAGGCGGGGGCCGACCTCCTGGTCCGGGCCTACCGGGAGACCTACGGTTTCCCGGCCCTCACCACCCGCTGCTCCAACAACTACGGCCCGTTCCAGTTCCCGGAGAAGCTGATCCCGCTCATGATCCACAACGTCGTGGCGCAAAAGCCCCTGCCGGTCTACGGCGACGGGAAGAACGTGCGGGACTGGCTCCACGTGAAGGACCATTCCATTGCCATCGAGACGGTGCTGAAGAAGGGGCGCCTCGGTGAGGTCTACAACATCGGCGGCAACAACGAGTGGCAGAACATCGCCATCGTCAACCTCGTCTGCGACCTCCTCGATGCGAAGCTGGGGCGCGGGGCGGGGGAGAACCGGCAGCTCGTCACCTTCGTGAAGGACCGCCCCGGGCACGACCGGCGCTACGCCATCGACGCCTCGAAGATGAAGCGGGAGCTGGGGTGGGAGCCTTCCTACACCTTCGAGCGGGGGATTGACGAGACCATCGACTGGTACCTGGCGAACCGGTCGTGGGTCGAAGAGGTGACTTCGGGGGCCTATCGGGAGTATTACGAGAGGCAGTATGCTGGCCGCTAGCCGCTAGCTTCTGACTGCAAACCCTTGATTCAACCGGTTCCCGGTCCCGGGTCCCGGCCTTAACGGAGGTTAAAATGATACTCGTAGTCGGAGCAAAGGGAATGCTCGGCCAGGACCTGATGCGGGTGCTGCCGGGGGATGTGCGGGGGGTGGACATCGGGGAGATCGACATAACCTCCATCGAATCGGTCCGGCGGGTACTTCTCACCTTGAAGCCGCGGGTGGTGGTGAACGCCGCCGCCTACACCGACGTGGACGGCTGCGAGACGAACGTCGAGCTCGCCATGAGGGTGAACGGCGAGGGGGTGGGGCATCTCGCCGCGGTGACGAAGGAGCTCGGCGCGCTCCTCGTGCAGTTGAGCACCGACTACGTCTTCGACGGCGGCAAGGGGAGTCCTTACGGGGAGGACGACCCGGTGCACCCCCTGAGCGTCTACGGCCGCTCGAAGCTCCTCGGCGAGGAGAATGCCCGCAGGAATCCCGACCATCTGATCGTCCGGACCCAGTGGCTCTACGGCCTCGGCGGCAAGAACTTCGTCGAGACGATGCTCCGCCTGGCGAAGGAGCGGACGGAACTTGCCGTGGTGGACGACCAGATCGGCTCCCCCACCTGGACGGTGGATCTGGCCCTTGCCATCAACGAGCTGATCGACAACGGCCGTCGCGGCACCTACCACGCCGCCAACGGCGGCTTCTGCTCCTGGTTCGACTTCGCCGGGGCGATCTTTGCCGAGGCCGGGGTCCCCGTGACGGTGCGCCCCCAGACCACCGAAGAGCTCGGCCGCCCCGCCCCGCGCCCCCTCTATTCGGTCCTCGACTGCGGGAAACTGACCCGCGACACCGGGCTCGTGCTGGAGCAGTGGCGCGAGGCCCTGAAGAGCTACCTGGCGAAACGGCGGGAAGCCGGAATGAACTGACGGAAGGAGAGCCACGATGGAACGCGGCGAACGCCCCTGGGGGACCTACACGGTCCTCGAAGAGAACAACAGTTACAAGATCAAGCGGATCGAGGTGAACCCCGGCCAGCGCCTCTCGCTCCAGATGCACCACCACCGGAGCGAGCACTGGATCGTCGTCTCCGGCACCGCCAGGGTCACCTGCGGCGACGAGGAGTACGTCGTCAACGTGAACGAATCGACCTTCATCCCCATCGGCAGGAACCACCGGCTGGAGAACCCCGGGAAGATCCCCCTGGTGATCATCGAGGTCCAGAGCGGCGAGTACCTGGGGGAGGACGACATCGTCCGCTTCGACGATGACTACCAGCGCTGCGGGGTGGCTCAGGAGCCGGCGGCCGGTGAGGAACCGTGAGGGAGCGGATTGACCTCCTCCGGGAGTTCTCGGTCCCCCTCATCGCCGGGGTGGTGACGGCCCTCCTCTGGGCCAACCTGGCGCCCGAGAGCTACCACCACTTCGACCACGCCCCGTTCCTGGGGAACCTCAGCTTTCACTTTGCCACCAACGACCTCTTCATGGTCTTCTTCTTCGGGATCGCGGCGGTGGAGATCACCCAGAGCTGCCTCCCCGGCGGCGACCTGAACCCCCCGAAGAAGGCGGTCAATCCGCTCCTGGCGACCCTCGGCGGGGTCCTCGGGCCGGTGGCGGTCTACCTGACGCTCACTGCGGCCATCGGCACGCCGGGGCTCGCCCGGGGGTGGGGGATTCCGACCGCCACCGACATCGCCCTTGCCTGGCTCGCGGCGCGGCTGATCTTCGGCGCCGGCCATCCCGCCATCTCCTTTCTCCTTCTCCTCGCCATCGCCGACGACGCCGTGGGGCTCATCATCATCGCCCTCTTCTATCCCGACCCGAGCGTCCCGGTGGCTCCGGCGTGGCTCTTCCTCGTCGCCTGCGGCATGGTGGCGGCCTGGTGGCTCAGAAGCGGCCGGGTCCGCAGCTACTGGCCGTACCTCATCCTCGGCGGCGGCCTCTCCTGGAGCGGCCTCTTTCTGGCCCATCTCCACCCGGCCCTGGCCCTGGTCCCGATCGTGCCGTTTCTTCCCCACCCGCCGCGGGAGGAGAAGCATCTCTTCGAGGAAGACCCCGCCGACCGCTCCACCCTTGCCCGGTTCGAGCACGAATGGAAGATCATCGTCGACTTCGGCCTCTTCATGTTCGGGCTCGCCAACGCCGGGGTCGAGTTCGCCGGGGTCGGCCCCGCCACCTGGCTCGTGCTCGCCGCCCTCGTCGTCGGCAAGACCGGCGGCATCTTCCTCTTCGGTCTGGCCGGGGAGCGGCTCGGCTTCCCCCTCCCGGCGGGGATGGGGCGGCGAGAGCTTCTGGTGGCCGGCACCGTGGCCGGCATCGGCTTCACGGTGGCCCTCTTCGTGGCCGGCGAGGCGTTTGTCGACCCGCACCTCCAGGGGGCCGCCAAGATGGGCGCCATGGCCAGCATCATCGCCGCACCGTCTGCGTACCTGATTGCAAGAACCCTCCGCCTGAAACGTCGCGGCAGGTAACGCCCGCACCCCTCCATTCTCGTCTCTCACTTTCCCCTTTATTGTTTGATTTCATCGGCTTGATATATCTCTAAAACGACGGTTTGTTGCTTTTGTTTTGCAACCGGGCGAAAAGACATAATTTATTTGTGTCGAGTACAAGCTTTGCAGAATGCTAAAACATATTTATAAAAAATATTTGCGTACGAATAAAAATTTGTTATATTGTTGGTCAAAATTACGTGAAAAGGGTGATGTTGGCATAAGTTGGTAGGTTAATGCTCTTTTTTTACAAAGTGTTACGTGACTGGCAAACATAACCGTGATTTGAAATCGGATTAGTTCAGGCGACGGCATGGATAGAAAACTACTTGCACTTTCGGTTGTGGCGGCTTCGTTCTTCCTCGTGTTCCTGGGGATGAGGAATCCGTACCTCAATGGTGCCCCGACGCCCAAGCAGCGGCCCCGGGCCGTGGTCGAAAGTATAGCCAAAGCTTCAGACCGGCTGATCGAGCAGTCCAGTGTCGTCGCGGTGCACCCAGTCCTTCCTTCTCTCCAACCCGATGGTGCGGCCAGTACCGTCGCACCGACTTTCTGTCGTCAAACCCTCATTAGAGCCGCTATTGCCTCCCTGCGCCTTTCCCGGGCTCCCCCCCTGATTTCCTGATTATCCTTCCGTTGTTTCTTCACGTTGCAGAGGGCTGAAGGGTCGGTACCTTTCAGGCCCTCCAGTCGGACTCGATCCTGTGGGTCGCGGGCCGTGGTGCATCTTCTGCGCAAATTCCCCGTGCCTCGACGGGGGAGGTTACGGGAACGTCCGGCCTCTTCGCGGCAGAGTCCGTTGCCGGATTGCGCCCGTGGCATGACCACAATGGAACAGTGAGGTGAATGAAGATATGCGAGCCTGTAAAGCGGGGAAAAAAGCCTATACCGTCCAGGCGGTTACCAATGCGTTGGAAATTCTTGAGCTTCTGGTCGATCAACCGACGACGCCGACACTGGGATGGATAGCCGAGGCCCTGGGCCTCAGCCGGAACAAGGCCTTCCGGCTTCTGGAGACTCTTCGCGAGCGCGGTCTGGTGGAGCGCGATGTCGAGACCGGGATGTATCTCGTGGGGGTGGCCGCGGTGGAACTTTCCCAGAAGCTGCTGCGCAGGGCGCCGGTGGTGGCCCACGCCCATCCGGTCATCGAGGAGATTGCCCGCAGGCATGACGAGACGGTCTACATGACAGTCTTGCGAGGAGACAGCGTGGTGTTCGTCGACATGGCGGACAGCGACCGGCAGGTCAAGCCGGTGACGGTGCTGGGGAAACGATTCCCCTATTTTACGAACGCGGCCGGGAAGGCCATGAAGGCGCTGGAGTCGGTCGACCCGTTGAACCTCCTCCGAAAGCCGGGGCGGCGTAAGAAGTCCCTGAATGTGGAACTGTTGGCAAACGAACTGGCGGATATCAGGGAAAAGGGGGTTGCCGTGGACTTCGGCGGCCTTGGGGAGGGCATAGTCAGCGTCGCGGTGGCGGTGCGCGATTACGCCGGCAAGGTGGTGGGGGCCATCACGATTCTGGTGCCGGCGTTCAGGATTGTCGCCGACCGTCTCGATAACGAGATCATTCCCTCGCTTCGGGAAGGGGCGGAAATACTCTCCATGAAGTTCGGTCACGCACCGTGCTAAACGGCATACGGGATGAAAGGGGGTGGGACTCGGCAGGACATGAAGCGATGTTAGCGGGACGCCGCTACATCACCAATATTTCAGGAAAGGAGTAACTGTCATGGCTGAAAAGCAATACGACTGGGCGGCAATCGCCAAGAATCCCAAGTTTGTCGAGCTGCACCGCAAGAAAACGACCTTCCTCGTCGGCTGGTGGGTCTTCTCCACGGTCTATTATTTCCTTCTTCCCCTTGGTGCGGCCTATGCTCCCGGTCTCTTCAAGGTGCAGATTCTGGGCCGGATCAACATTGGTTACCTCTTCGCCCTCTCCCAGTTCTTCGTCTCCTGGGGGATTGCCATGTACTACGCCCATGTGGCCAACAAGGACTTCGACCGGCTCACCCGCGAGCTGGTGGACGAGCTCAAGTAAAGGAAGGAGGACACGATGAAAAAACTGATTGCAGCAGTCACCCTGGCCCTTTCCCTGGGCTCTTTCGCCTTCGCCGAGGAACCGGCCAAGGCCCCCACCGGCGCCCAGGGTGCCCCGGCGGTCGCCGCACCGGCGACGACACCGGTCGCCCCCGCGGTCACCGCCTCCGCTCCGGCGGCACCGGTCACCAAGGCCGCCGCGCCGGCGGAGCAGAAGAAAGAGTTCAAGGCGAACCCGATGGTCACCATCCCGATCTTTCTGATCATCATCGCCGTCACCATGGCGGTCGTCGTCCGTTCCGCCAAGCGGACCAAGTCGGCCGCCGACTTCTACGCCGCCGGCGGCGGCATTACCGGCACCCAGAACGGCTGGGCCATCGCCGGCGACTACATGTCGGCCGCCTCCTTCCTCGGGATTTCCGGCATGATCTCCCTCTACGGCTATGACGGCTTCATGTACTCCGTCGGCTGGCTCGTCGCCTACATCACGGTCCTTCTGATCGTGGCCGAGC
>JAJZUC010000108.1 GCA_021847245.1 Deltaproteobacteria bacterium
TCCCACGGGAGAACGATACCAAGGGCAAGACCAAAAAGAGCTTCAGGTTGCATATGCGTTCAAGACCTCCGGGTTATGGAATGGCGCCCGATCATACCACAACCCACTCAATTCGACGAAGAGCCTTATTTAATTCACCATTTTGTATTTCATCAACAACTATTTCATACAACTTATTTTCAAACAGTACATCATCACAAGTTACTTGATTTATAATCCCTAGTTTGTCCAATATTTTATTAATCATTTTATTCTCCATTTTGTGTTCTGCGCCATACGTCTGACCGGCTAGGTTTTAGGCCGGTGGAGCTAGTTGGACCTTGCGTATCCGACAGTCGAAGTGACTCTTGTATGATTTATATTTGGCTCAATCTTGAATTTTCTATACCTGATGAATTCACTCCGACAAAAGATTGTATTTCAACCTCAACTCATGCAGTGAATGCAGCGATTCCGGACCATTCTCTGCCATCCGGCAAAACTCCACAATCCTGCTCAATTCTCTTTGGAAGAACGACCGCTCCATATTGAAACCGTTGTCATCAAGCTTGCCGCCGAGGTCGGGCGGCTGAACGAAAAAGTCATAGATAATAGCCCGGTTTTTACCCGGCGCATTCCGCAACAACCGCCCCCGACGCTGGACAAACTGGCGTGGGTTGGTGGAGCTGGCCAGCAGAAAACCCATGCGTAAGTCAGGGAGGTCGATCCCTTCGTCAAGACAGCGGATGGCGACGACCCCATCCAGAAAGCCGCTCGTCAGATCCCGCAGAATCTCTTCCCGTTCTTCTGTCTTTTCCCGAAAGGTGAAATTACGCACCCGCAGATTGTGCCTCTCACCCAGCAGTCGGGACACCGCCTGAATCTGTCGGACTTCCTCATCGGTTATGGCATCGGTCGTGCGGCCATCACCGCAGTAGAAGAGCGCTTTTTTCGGCGGCTCCGACATGGACGAAATAACCTGGTCAAGCGCTGCAAGTTTGTTTTCCGCACCAGCCAGCAGGCGCGCTCGCTTGATGAGCAGCCGCATGGCCGCCTGATTCATTTCATCGTCATTGCCACGGGAGAAAAACTTGGCCAGTTTTGTGGTGAGCTCCTCATATGCGTCGGTTTCAGCCGCAGTTAGTTCGACAGGAATCGGGTAGTAACGATACCTGCAAAGACGGCCATCGGCAATAGCCAACGACAGGGGATATTCATAAACGACCTTTCCGAAATAATCCAAAACGGCCGAGGTGCCTACCGGATCGTAATGTCGTTCTGGCGTAGCGGACAGCCCCAGCCGCATCGCAATCCCTTCCGGCAGAGCCTCTCGAATCCGTTCAGCACCCAGATTGTGGACCTCATCAGCAACCAGGAGGTGATGGACCGATGATGAAGCAATACGCGGGCGAATACGCGACTGAAAGCTCTCGCTTTGAAATGTTGCGTTGGTGGCGACAATAGCATGGACTTGCGACATGCCAACGGAGAGTCGCTGATACCCTTCTTCCAATTCTGCCTGCCAGCGTTCTTTCCCCTCGTAACAGGCAACCGGCTGCAACCCAAAGGTCGCCATCTCCCGCAACCACTGCTTACAGAGGTTAATAAACGGACAGACTATTATCAGAGCAAGGGGTCGATTCTTTTCTACCACCTTACTGGCCAGCGTAAGGGCGGTCAACGTCTTGCCGGAACCGGTGGCCATGGCAAAGATCCCCTTGCCGCCGGCCTTACTCCAGGCTCGGATTGCGTCAATCTGATAAGGACGCAATTCAAAACCCTTTGGGGGGGAAAAGTCGATGTGCGGCCCAGGCTCTTTCACCCGATCAAGGGATAATCCCGCCGGTGGCTTATCGAAATCACGGAACCGCTCCAGCAACTCCTTGCCGGCAGCAGAAAAATCCATGACGCGCAAGCCGGGCGTCGCATCATTCCAGAGCGCTTCAAAATTCTCAACCTCTTCGAGCACCCGCCCTTCCTGATCCCGCCACGAACAAAACACCTTGATGCTCTCGAAGTTTTCCACCAAACCGCCGGCAGTTTCATTGGACGAGCCCGAAAATGCCACGTGATTGCCGTCTCTATCGGTGAAAATTCCTGTCTTTTCGTGGAAGATCCCGCGTGAAAATCCTCCACGCGTATCGAGTCGCAGAGCCAGCTTGATCTCCAGTAATCCGGCAGCAGCAAGCCACGCCAAGGCATTGAGGCGATCCTTGATCAAGGCATCCTCAATATCGGCAAGGCTGCGAGCAGCAATAGAGCGCAATACATCAGCCGGATTGCTGACCGCCGCCTGAAGCGCCTCCACATCGGCAGGCTCCAGATAGGGGGATACTACCAGCTTCATCTTGCCCCGTCGAGAAGCAAGACTCGCCACTCCGCGAGCAGCCAATGCCAAACCTGCACTGGTAAAATACCCGGCTGCCCGGCGATACAAGACAGACGACTCCATGCACGGGATAAAGAAATCCTTTACCAAGTCGTCGCGACCAGTGCGGTAGGAAAGCATTATCTGTAAGGTGGGTAGATTAGCCAAAGGCGGTCTCGATGTTAGATTTTGATGTCTTCAAAGGGCTCAGTAAGTTTCTGAATGCTGCGTAGATCATGGATCATGAGGTCGGGTTTGACTTTCTGCCTTTTCTTGAAATTCGGCAGGAATTAGGGGGCCCATGAATTGAGGCACGAATTCGGAGACCATGCCAAACTCCAACCTTCCCCCCCCCTCACCCCACCCCGCAAACATGCGGCTCCGCCTCCACCGCCAGCCTTAAGCCCATGGAATGCAGCAGCGTAAAAAGACTCTTGATCTCCGGATTCCCCCTTCTGGAAAGCATCCGGTAGTGAATTCCCCCGCTCAGCTTGATCTTTGCCGCAACTGCGCCCACCCACCGTCGGCCTCGGCAACGTTGCGCAGGGCAAGGAGAAAAAACTCCCGGTCCCCCTCCTCGATGGCCGCGTTCAGATAGGCCGCCGCCTCGCACGGCGTTCTTGAGCGCTTCGCCCGGAAATTCCGGAGCCATAATACAAAACAACATGTTTTCGGTTTTAGCCTTCGTTTTCGGGGACACAACCGACGATCCATGTGTCAGCCTCCAGCCGCTTAACGGATGCTTCCTCCCCAAAAGGCCAATTGGACCGTTCACAGCTTGTAGAGGTGAGTGTCTAATTGCTGATCTCCCAATACCCGCCTTTATCCGGCCCAACACGGCGAAGACGTTTTGCCATTTGTAACTGTTGAATGTTTCTCTCGATAGACCTTTCCGTAACACCAGCCAATTCAGCTAACTCAGGGATGGTAATCCTGTTGTTTGCTGCAATCGCCTCCAGAATTTTCACCGACGTTTTCACCGACGTTTTCACCGACGTTTTCACCGACGTTTTTCTAGAATCTTCGGTGGGAGTTTTCTCCGCAGCTTTTCGCCTGAATGTGACGACAAACTGCACCGTCCCAACCTCTTCAAACTCGGTTGCAGGCTCCCGCTCCAGGATCATCTTGATCCCGCGGCCCCATTTCTCAATCCGGTGGCTGCGCTGGAACAGCTCCGCCAACAACTCATTCCGGCGAGCTGAGACCATCTTTTTCTTGATGGTATCGATGGTCAGGCCGCCAAAGAGCAGGCCAGGGCTTCTGATCTCAACCCGATCTCTGAAGATGGCGATGTTGACGGAATCGTATTCACGATAGTCACGATGGCAAAAGGCATTGATGATCGCTTCACGGAACGCCTCGCGGTCGATCTCGGGAACATCCACCCGTAAAAGCCCCTCCAGTCGCATGCCGATGTTGATATGTTCCAGGATGTATTCCTCGGCCCTACCAATCAGGGTGAAGACATCGCCGTGGAAATCCTTCATATCCAGGGTGACGGTTGTGTCGGTTGTTCCGAATACGGCACACCGCAGCCTCGCATTGGGGAAGAATCGGTCGGGCTTGCGCGCAAAACAGAGAACAGCGGCATTCAGCAGCTTGCCGTTTCTAAGCAGATTCAATTTTTCAAGGGAGTTGGGGATGGTGTCATAAGGGAGGGAGCAGAGTTTGAGGAATGACTTCAGCTTGGCAGCACTGATGTCGTCGAAGGTGGCTTTGTCGCATACCTCCGTATCCCAGCGGAGTCGGTCACGGTTCTTTTCCAGAATCAGCCGTTCGAGTTCCTTTGCGCTCAGCTGGCGATCTTCATCACCAACGCGGATATAAGCCCGGCCATAGGCATAGTAAGGGTGTTCGCTGCCTTCGACCTGCACCTTGATGCATTTCCTGCCATCAATGACCACCTGCTCGACGGTGGGGTAGGTTTTGGGTTCAATATGCTCGGAAATGGCTTTGGTAACGTCTCTGACCGTTTTATCGGAAACCTGCTGACCGACAATCGTGCCATCGTTCTTCACGCCGAACCAGACCTCACCTCGCTGGTGCTTGTTCAGCATGGCGGCAATAGAAACCACAGCCTCCTTCAGTTCGGAAGTGGATTTTTTCAGTTCAACGGTTTCGGTTTCTTGAAATTTCATGGTTATCTTCACTACTGTCCGGTAAAGTACGAATGTACTTCTGCAAACCATTGATTTTTATAGTTCTTTGACACAATTGTTCTTTTTTCGATTTGAATTCGTTTCGGATGTTACCTTCCTGACTTCACAGGAG
>JAJZUC010000109.1 GCA_021847245.1 Deltaproteobacteria bacterium
CCGCCAGTACCTTGGTGATGGCCGCGGTCAGCGTGGTCTTCCCGTGGTCTACGTGACCAATCGTCCCTATGTTGACGTGCGGTTTCTTCCTCTCGAATTTTGCCTTTGCCATGTAGGATTTCCTCCCGGACAATCATTTTCGAGAATTGCTTCTCGTCTGCGGTGTAACGGAAAAAATGGAGCCCACAACCGGACTCGAACCGGTGACCTCTTCCTTACCAAGGAAGTGCTCTACCTCCTGAGCTATGTGGGCTTAACGAATGTTTGGAGCGGGAAACGGGACTCGAACCCGCGACCCTCAGCTTGGAAGGCTGATGCTCTAGCCAACTGAGCTACTCCCGCCAAAACACGTATGAAGCGTTGCGAAGCCCCGCGAACCCGCCGCGCCCAGTCCAATCGACCTGGCGTCTCCTGGACATCGGCAATGCACGCGAAACCTCTGAAGGTTTTTTTATGGTGGAGGGAGGAGGATTCGAACCTCCGAAGTCGTTCGACGACAGATTTACAGTCTGTTCCCTTTGGCCGCTCGGGAATCCCTCCAGTTGAAGAGGCCTTTGCTATGGAGCTGGCGACAGGACTTGAACCCGCAACCTGCTGATTACAAGTCAGCTGCTCTACCAGTTGAGCTACGCCAGCGCGAAGAAGTTTATTACCTGCTTTTTCGGGTCCGGTCAAGCTTTTTTCGCAAAGCGAAGAAAATTTATATAATACACGATGTGGCGGTTGTCAAGCTTTTTGCCCGGGACAAATCGCCGCTCATCGTTTTCCGCGCCGCACCCGCCGACGAGCATCGGTGCGAGATGGAGACACATCTCGCTCGTCCGCCAGCAACAGCCGGGCAACACCCTCTTTGCCGCAGCTCCGCAGCGCCTCCAGGAGATGGCGCCGCTCGTCCGGCTGATGCCAGAGAAGGAGCGCCTTTTGCAGCAGTTTCTCGCGGTCGCTTCGGGCGACATGAACCTTCTGCCCCGTCGCCGGATCAATCCCCGAGTAGTACATGCAGGTCGACAGGCTGCCCGGGGTGGGGGTGAAATCCTGCACCTGTTCCACCCGCAACCCGCGGTTCTTGAGAAAGAGCGCCAGCTCCACCATGTCGTCAAGCGTACAGCCGGGATGCCCGGAGATGAGATACGGGACCACGAACTGGCGCTTGCCGAGCCGCGCGCTCTCGCGCCGGAAGAGCGAAAGAAAGCGCACGAACTGCTCCGCTCCCGGTTTGCGCATGAGGCTGGTGACGCGTCCGACCACATGCTCCGGCGCCACCTTGAGCCGCCCCCCCACGTGATGGGCAAGCAGCTGTTCCAGGTAGTGGGGCTGGCGCTCCAACAGGTCGTAGCGCACACCGGAGGAGACTGCCACATGCGTGACGCCCCGGATCCCCCTCACCCGCCCGAGCAGGGCGGCGGCGCGCCTGTCCGCCGTTACGAGGTGCCGGCAGGGGCGGGGATAAAGGCAGCTTTCCTTCCGGCAACGGGCTCCCGCGTCGGGATCTCCGCACCCCAGGCCGTACATGTTGGCGGTCGCCCCCCCCACATCGGTGACGCTCCCCCTGAACCACGGCATCCGCGCCATGCGCTCGATCTCGCCCGCAATCGACGACTCGCTGCGCGATTGGATGAACTTCCCCTGATGGTGGGTTATGGCGCAGAACGAACACCCCCCGAAGCACCCGCGGTGCGTTGTCACCGATGCCTTGATCTGCTCGTAGGCCGGGATCGTCTCCTTGTATGATGGATGGGGCGCCTTGGCAAAAGGAAGCGCATAGAGCGCATCCATCTCGGCCTCCGAAAGTGGCAGCGCCGGCGGATTGCAGACCACGTAGCGCTCGCCGTGGCGCTGGGCAACCGCCCGCGCGCAGAACGGATTGGTTTCGCCGGCGGCAAGCCGGAAGGCCTCGGCATAGCGCAGCCGGTCTGCCGCCACCTCCTCGAACGAGGGAAGGACGACGGCGTCGGCCCCGGCCTCCCGTGCCATCCGGGCAGTGCCGCGGATATCCGTCAGGGCCGAAAAGGGCTCGCCGCTACGCAGCCGCTGCGCAGCTTCGAGGAGGGGTCGCTCCCCCATGCCGAACACGAGGAGGTCGGCCTTGGCATCGACCAGCAGGGAGCGCCGGACCTTGTCTTCCCAATAGTCGTAGTGGGCATGGCGTCTCAGCGACGCCTCAATGCCGCCGATCACCACCGGCACATCGCTAAAACACTCCTTCAGCCGGGACGTGTAGACGATGGTGGCCCGGTTGGGGCGCGCGCCATGGCGGTTTCCCGGCGTGTAGGCGTCGTCGCGACGGAGCTTTCGGGCCGGGGTGTAGTGGGCAACCATCGAGTCCATGGCGCCGGCGGAAACGGCAAAGAAGAGTCGCGGCCGGCCGAGCGCCAGGAACGGCTCCCGGGATCGCCAGTCCGGCTGCGCGATGATCCCGACCCGAAAACCGTGGAACTCGAGCCAGCGAGCCAGAAGCGGCACGCCGAACGCGGGATGGTCGATGTAGGCGTCCCCCGTGACGAAGATCACATCGAGCTCGCGCCACCCCCGGGCGGCCGCTTCTTCTATTGTGAGGGGGAGAAACGCCATGGTCACCTTACGGAAAGAGCGGCAGCCCTTCGAGCCCTAGTCCCTCGGGGAACCCGCACATGATGTTCATGTTCTGCACGGCCTGCCCGGCGGCCCCCTTCACCAGATTGTCGATGGCCGACACGACGATGACCCGCCCCGTGCGTTCATCGACCGTGACGCCGAGATCACAGAAGTTCGCCCCCCGCACGTGGGCGGTGGAGGGATAGCTTCCTGACGGGAGCACGCGGACAAACTGCTCCCCCCCGTAATAGTCGGCAAAGAGGGCGGCAAGCTCCGCCCCGCTCTTCGCGGCCGTCAGCCGGGCATACACGGTGGAGAGGATCCCCCGATCCATCGGCACGAGATGCGGAGTGAAGGAGATCGTCACCTTGGCGCCGACGAGAAGCGACAGCTCCTGCTCGATCTCGGGAGTGTGGCGGTGGAGGCCCCCCACGCCGTAGGCCTTGAAACCCTCGTTCACTTCGCAGTACAGATTGTCGACCTTGGCCCCGCGTCCGGCCCCGGAAACGCCCGACTTGGAGTCGGCAATGATCGTGGCGGGGTCGATGAGCCCGTTGCGGAGCAGCGGCTGAAGCGCCAGAATGACGCTGGTCGGATAGCAGCCGGGATTTCCCACGAGCCGCGCCCCGACGATCTTCTCGCGCCGCACCTCGGGAAGTCCGTAGACTGCCTCGGAGAGGAGTTCGGGATTCATGTGGGGCTCATACCACTCCTCATATACCGCGGCATCATGAAAGCGGTAATCGGCGGACAGATCCACGACCCGCTTCCCGAGCCTCAGGAATGTCGGAACCACCTCCATGGCCGCCTTGTGCGGGAGCGCCGTAAAGATGAGATCGGCTTTATCGGCTACCCGGACCGGCTCCAGATTTTCGAGAGTCTGACCGTAACGATTCCGCAAGGTCGGGAAAACGTCGGCGACCGCCTTGCCTGCGCTCTGTTCGGAGGTGATGCAGGTGACGGCAACCTCCGGATGGGAGTGAAGGAGCCTCAACAGCTCCACCCCCGTGTAGCCACTCGCTCCTACCACGGCAACTTTCAGCATGACGCAAAACCTCCCCTGCCCGGTATTTTCAGCACCGCGGCCAACCTGGACCACGAACGCAAAAGGGGAAACCCGGAACGGATTTCCCCCTGCAATAACAGAACAGCTGCCAATCGATTAACGCTTGGAGAACTGGAAGCTCCGGCGGGCAGCCGCCTTGCCGTACTTCTTGCGCTCCTTGATGCGGGAATCACGGGTGATGAACCCGGCCTTCTTGAGTGTGCCGCGCAGGGCGCCGTCGGCCCCGAGAAGGGCCTTGGTGATGCCGTGCTTGATGGCGCCGGCCTGTCCGGAATCGCCGCCGCCGCGGACGTTCACGTAGATGTCGAACTCGCCGATTTTCTCAACCAGCTCCAGAGGCTGCTTGACGATCATCTTGGATGTCTCGCGCCCGAAATACTGATCGATGGTCTTGTTGTTGATGACGATCTTCCCGGTCCCCGGCCGCAGCCAGACTCTGGCAACCGACGACTTCCTCTTACCCGTTCCGTAATAGCTGATACCTGCCATTCGTTATCTCCTGATCGTTATTCGTGATCCGATTAGATGTCGAGGACCTTGGGCTGCTGCGCACTGTGCGGGTGCTCGCCGCCGGCATAGACCTTGAGCTTCTTGAGCATGTGGCGGGCGAGCTTGTTCTTGGGAAGCATCCCCTTGACCGCCTTGCGGATGACCTCCTCGGGCTTCTTCTCGAGGAGCTTGCCAGCCGTGATCTCCTTGAGCCCGCCGGGGAAACCGGAGTGGCTGTAATAAATCTTGTCGGCCATCTTGTTGCCGGTCAGGGCGATCTTCTCAGCGTTGACCACAATGACGAAATCGCCCGTGTCGACGCTCGGGGTATAGGTCGGCTTCTTCTTCCCGCGGAGGATGTTGGCGATCTCGGTGGCCACGCGACCGAGGACCTTGCTATCGGCATCAACCAGGAACCACTCCCTGGTCACTTCTTCCTTCTT
>JAJZUC010000041.1 GCA_021847245.1 Deltaproteobacteria bacterium
AAAAACCGGAATCGCTGTCCACTCAGAACCGGAATGACTGTCCATTCTTTTCCGGAATCGGTGTCCAGTTCAGATCGGAATGGGTGTCCAGTCTACTCCGGATTTTGCATAATACGAGGCACTGATACTTTTTTCTGTAATCACAGCACGTTGCACGTTAAGACAATAGGGTCAGGCTACAAGCCTGGCCCTATTAAATATATGATTGAAGCAGTTTGTAAAATGACAAAAATCAATCAGTAATTTTGCATAGGCTTAGTCCAACTCTTACTTCCAGGGCTGTCGGTCCCTGAAGCCTGACATTGGAAGTTAAGGAGAGTGTATTACCAATGACCTATCTTGATGCAAAACGTCAGATTACCTCAAAAAGAATTATCAGCCTCTGTATCATAATTATTTGAGCGGACAGTGGCGGGACGTTGTTTGTTAGTTGATCAGGCTGTCATAACATGTTAATAAATAGACATGCCGCGACAATCAAGACTGGACGCTCCTGGAGTACTGCAGCACGTAATAGTGCGTGGGATCGAGAAACGCAAGATATTTCTCGACGATACGGATCGTCATCTATTCGTCAATCGACTGGGCAACTTATTGACGTCCACCGACACCGAATGCCTTGCCTGGGCGCTCATCCCCAACCATTTTCATCTTCTGCTTCGTTCCGGCAGCGGCGGTCTGGCGAGCTTCATGCGACGGCTCCTGACCGGATATGCCATCACCTTCAACAAGAGGCACAACCGTGTTGGCCATCTTTTCCAGAACCGCTACAAATCCATAGTCTGCGAAGAAGAGCCGTACCTCCTCGAACTGGTTCGTTACATCCATCTGAACCCGTTGCGGGCAAGGATCGTTAAGGGCATGGCCGAGCTTGACCATTATCCCTGGAGCGGTCATGCCGTGATCATGGGGAATCAGCAATTGGAAGGAGAGGCAACTGAAGAGGTTCTTGCGTATTTCGGAAAGCGGAAGAAGACTGCGATTAGCAAATACCGACAATTTGTCGAAGACGGCATAGTGCTGGGACGGCGCAACGATCTGATTGGCGGCGGGTGGCGTCGCAGTCGGGGTTACATCGCTGATGGAGAGCAGGTGGAAAGCTTTGACGAGCGGGTACTTGGCAGCGGAGATTTTGTGGAATATCTGAGAAAGGAAAAGAACCTGCACGACCGGTTGCTGACAGGGATGTCGATACATCAGCTGGTTGAGCGGGTCGCTGACTACTTTGGTCTGCCAGCCGATTTACTGAAAAGGAACAGTCGTATGCCGACGATAGTTCAAGCGCGGGGGGTAGTCTGCTATCTCGCCGTGCGCGAACTGGAAATGAGCGGGACGGCCGTGGGGGCAGTCCTGAACATGAAGAGGTCGGGCGTCTGTCTGGCAGCAAGACGTGGCGAGAGGGTAGTAGAGGAAAATCCGGACATCAGGGCAAGGGTCTTCTGTTAATGCTAACAAACCAGCAAACAGCGTCCCTCCGGCCCGCTCCGGCCCGCCTCCGGCCCGCCAGCGTCCCTCCGGCCCGCGGAGAACGTATTCCGCACGAACCGCAACATCAAACCGGCCTGAGCTGCCGGCAAATCGGCAGGAGGGGGAACCGGCAAGGGCCGCGTCGGCAGATGGCGCGGCCCTTGGTGCGTCCGGCGCCTGCCGTGGGCGTCAGTGCCGGAGCAACCCCCGCAGGGTCTTGAGGTTCATCCGGTCGAACTCGTCGTCGTCCCCCTTGGGGGTTTCGAGGATCTTGGGGATCTGCGCGAAGCGCGGGTCGTTCACCAGGAACCGGAAGCCGTCGAGCCCCATGGCCCCCTGGCCGATGTGCTCGTGGCGGTCGACCCGGCAGTTGAGCCCCTTCTTGGAGTCGTTCATGTGGAAGCAGTGGAGCCGGCCCAGGCCGATGACCCGGTCGAATTCGGCAAAGACCCGGTCGTACCCCTCCTTTGTGGTGATGTCATAGCCGGCGGCGAAGGTGTGGCAGGTGTCGTAGCAGACGCCGAAGCGGTCGGGGAAGGCGGAGCCGTCGATGATGGCGTGCAGCTGCCCGAAGGTGTAGCCGAGGTTGGAGCCCTGGCCGGCGGTGGTCTCCAGGAGGACCTTGCCGGTGAAGTCGGGAACGGCGGCGAGGAGCTCGTCGAACGCCTCGCAAATGCGCCGGATGCCGGTCTCTTCCCCTTCCCCCAGATGGGAGCCGGGGTGCATGACGATCTTGGCGATGCCGAGGCGGGCGCAGCGCTCCATCTCCTCCCGGAAGGAGACGAGGCTCTTCTCCCGGACTTCGCCCGGGGCGGCGGCCAGGTTGATGAGGTAGATGTCGTGGCAGACGATCTCGTGGAGCCCCGATTCCTCCCATTTTTCCCGGAAGAGGGCGACGTCGGAGTCGGTGGGCATCTTGCCGCGCCACTGGTTGGAGTTCTGGGTGAAGATCTGGATGACGCCGCAGCCGACCTTCACACCCCGCCCGGGAGCGTTGTGGAGGCCGCCGGCGATGGACATGTGGGCGCCCAGGTAATCCATAAGTACCTTTCTTAAACCAGCTGTTTTCTGATCTGCCCGATCCGCCCGGCATACTCCGCGGCGGTGAGGAGCACCTCTTCGTGGGGCTCGCTCCAGATGGGGCGGGGCCAGAGGGGGTCGGAGGCGAAGCGCGGGACCAGGTGCCAGTGCATGTGGGGGACCATGTTGCCGAGGAGTTCGTAGTTCATTTTAGCCGGCTGCAGCAGGTTGTAAAGGGCGGCGGCCACGGCGGTGACCTCCTCCATGACCCCCTGCCGGACCGCGGGGGAGAGGTGAAAGAGCTCGGTGCCGTGCTCCTTCGTGAAGACGAAGGTGTAGCCGGGGAAGAACTGGTCCCGGTTCAGCAACACGTACGTGTGCTCCAGCTCCGCGATGCGCAGCTCGGGTTCGTCGTGCCATTTCGTGCACATGGGGCAGGCGGTCATGGTGCTCCTCCAAGGACGAAGGGCCAAAGGCCCCCGGGGAATGAACCCCGATCCGCCCTTGGCCCTTTTAGTGGTCGTGTAAGCCGGAATTACAGCTTCGTCAGGTTGATCTCGCCGGAGAAGACCTCGGCGGCGGGGCCGGTCATGTAGAGGAAGCCGTCGTCGGCCCACTCCAGCTCCAGGTTGCCGCCGGAGAGATGGTTGAGGATCTTCTTCTCGGTGAGGCCGTTCAGTACACCGGCCACGCAGACGGCGCTGGCGCCGGTGCCGCAGGCCAGGGTCTCGCCGGCACCCCGTTCCCAGGTCCGCTGGCGCACCTCGGTGCGGGAGATGATCTGGACGAATTCGACGTTGGTGCGGCGGGGGAACATCTCGTGATTCTCGATCAGGGGGCCGTACTTCTCGACCTGGAAGTTCTCCACGTCGTCGACAAAAATCACGCAGTGGGGATTTCCCATGGAGACGCAGGTGATCCGGAAGGTGGTGTGGAGGATGTTGAGGGGGAGGCTAACCACCCGGCCGTCGGCGGGGTCGCCGAGCATCGGGATTTCCGCGCGGGTGAGGCGGGGGTTCCCCATGTTGACCCGCACTTTCTCGATCTTGCCGTCGGCGCCGGGAACGAGCTGGAGCGTCAGGATGCCGGCGCCGGTCTCGGCGGTGATCTCCTTTTTGGTGACGATGCCGTGGTCGTAGGCATACTTTGCCACGCAGCGGATGCCGTTGCCGCACATCTCGGACTCGGAGCCGTCGGAGTTGAACATCCGCATCCGGACGTCGGCCTTGTCGGACGGCATGATGAGGATGAGGCCGTCGGAGCCGATGCCGAAGTTGCGGTTGGAGACCTTGATCGCCACCTGCCCGGGGTTGTCGACCTGCTCCTCGAAGCAGTTTACGTAGACGTAGTCGTTGCCGGCGCCGTGCATCTTGGTGAACTTCATCGTATCGCTCCTCTTCGCGGGGTCTTGTGTTAAAAGTGCTGCAATCGCCTACGAATACCAGAAACGCCGGCTCCCAACAAGAAAAAACCGGGTTTCCTTGACCGTTTCTTTGCCGTTTCGGTATGATGGGTGAAAAAATACTTCGGAGGCAATTCCCCATGATGGATATCAAGAACAGGATCTGGATGACCGGCAACCTCGACTGGTTCGCCTACATCGGCGATGAGGAGGTCTGGCTCGGCCGGCGGGAGGTGCCGATCCCGCTGGAGGAGGGGGACCGCTGGACGAACGACCTCGGCTTTGTGTTCCAGGTGATCGACCGGGAGATCGTCATCGTCGAAAAGGTGGAACCGCCCCGGAAATTCTGGTGACCTTCCCCGTTGCACGGCGGCAGTTCCACGATAAACTTGATTGGGCCTTGTTTAATCGATTTCGTGGGGGTGGCGCCATGGCGAGGATTGTGCTGGTTGCGCTGTTGACGGGGAGTCTCCTGCTGACTTGCCAAGCTGCCCTCGGGGGGGAGGAGGTGGCGCACCACGGGGAGGAGGTCAACCCCCGCGGCAGCATGGAAGATTGCCTGTTCTGCCACGACGGCCGCATCGCCCGGGCCGTCGACTACTGCACCGCCAACTGCTCGATCTGGTCGTCCCATCCGGTGCGCCGCCCCTATCCCCCGCGGGGACAAGAGAGCTCCTACCGGCCCGTGGCCGAACTCCAGGCCCTGGGGATCGTGCTGGTGGACGGCGCCGTCGACTGCATTTCCTGCCATGATCTCCGGAATCCCGAAAAGGGACATCTCGTCCCCGACACGGAACAGGTCGGTCTCTGCGTCGCCTGCCACGTGAATCTGCGGTAACCCCTCCCCTCAATTGCACGCCTTCCCTCGGCCCGGCAGCCAATTCTCCTGTATCTGTCACGGGAATTGTTGTTAAACCCCAATTGAGTTCTTGATGTTTTAAGTAAAGGAAGGTATAGTTCTCTCAAAACACAGAGGGGGAACGATGAAGCTTTCCACCAAGAGCCGCTACGGTTTGCGGGCGATCTTCGATATTGCGTACAATTCCGGGAATCTCCCCGCCCAGGTGCAGGATATCTCCCGGCGGCAGGGGATTTCGCCCCGGTACCTCGAACAGATTTTCCAGGGGCTCAAGCGGGCCGGCATCCTCAAAAGCAAGAGGGGGCCGCAGGGGGGGTACTTCCTGGCAAGAAAGCCCGAGGAGATCACGGTGGCCGACGTCCTTCTCGCTACGGAGCGGGACATCAACCTCGTCGACTGTGTGAAGAAAAAGAAGAAGCCCGACTGCACCTTCGACGGCAGCTGCGTGACCCAGGAACTCTGGTGCGAGGCGGGGACCAGGCTCGTCGAATACTTTTCGTCCATCACCATCAAGGACCTGTGCGACCGTGGCCAGCAACTCGGGATCAAGCGGGAGCAGGACCATCGGTTCATGTATTTCATCTAGGAGTCTGTTGGACTTAGGACAGGCTTCCAAGAAACCAAGGAGGCGGAAATGCCGGTGCTTACCAGTTACAACGTTATCGAACAGATCGGAAACACTCCGTTGCTGCGGCTGGCGGCCCTCGAAGCGCCGGGCTCGGCGGCGGTGTACGCCAAGGCGGAGTTCTTCAACCCGGGCGGCAGCGTGAAGGACCGGATCTGCCTCTCGATGATCGAGGCCGCGGAGCGTGACGGCCTCCTCAAGCAGGGGATGACGGTCGTGGAGCCGACCAGCGGCAACACCGGCATCGGCCTCTCCATGATCTGCGCGGTGAAGGGGTACAAGCTGATCCTCACCATGCCGGACACCATGACCGTCGAGCGGCGGCGGCTCCTGGCCGCCTACGGCGCCGAGCTCATCCTCACTCCCGGCGCCCAGGGGATGCGCGGTGCCGTGCAGAAGGCGGAGGAGCTGACAGCCCAGCCGGGCCACATCATGATGCAGCAGTTCAAGAACCCGGCGAACCCCGAGGTGCACCGCAAGACCACCGGTCCGGAGATCCTCGGCGCCCTGGCCGGCCAATCCGTCGACGCCTTCGTGGCCGGCGTCGGAACCGGCGGCACCATCACCGGCGTCGGCGAGGTGCTGAAGGCGCATAATGGGGAGGTCCGCATTATGGCGGTGGAGCCGGATGCCTCGCCGGTCCTCTCCGGGGGGCAGCCGGGTCCCCACAAGATCCAGGGGATCGGCGCCGGCTTCGTCCCAGATGTGCTCAACACCAAGGTGTACGACGAGATCATCCGGGTGACCAACGACGATGCCTACGCCATGGTCCGGCGCCTGGCCCGGGACGAAGGGATCCTGGTGGGGATATCGTCCGGGGCCAACGCCTTTGCCGCCCTCCAGGTGGCGAAACGGCTCGGCCCGGGGAAGAACGTCGTCACGGTCCTCTGCGACACCGGCGAGCGGTATCTCTCCACCGGCGTGTTCGATTAGTTTGCCGGCCCCACGAAAACCTGTCCGGATAATGCCGAAGAAGCCCGTTCCCCGAACGGGCTTCTCGCTTCAGGGACCACACATGAACGACGTGCATGAAAAATACGAAAAACTGAAGGCCATCCTGCGGGAGATGGGGTCGGTGCTGGTCGCCTTTTCCGGCGGGGTCGACTCGACCTTCCTGCTGCGGGTAGCCCACGATCTCCTCGGCGAGGGGGCCGTGGCGCTCACCGCCACCTCCCCCACCTACCCGGAAGCGGAGTTCAACGAGGCGGTGGCCCTGGCCCGGGAGATCGGCGCGCGGCAGATCGTGGCGGAGTCCAACGAGCTGGAGATTCCCGACTTCGCCTTCAACCCCCGCAACCGCTGCTATTACTGCAAGAAGGAGCTGTTCCAGATGGCCGGCCGCAAGGCGGCGGAACTGGGGCTCGCCTGGGTTGCCGACGGGAGCAACGTGGACGACCTCTCCGACATCCGGCCGGGGCGCCAGGCGATCCAGGAGCTGGGGGTCCGGAGTCCCCTGCTGGAGGCGGAGCTCGGCAAGGCGGGGATCCGGGAGCTGAGCCGCGAACTGGGGCTTGCCACCTGGGACAAGCAGCCATTCGCCTGCCTGTCGAGCCGCTTTCCCTACGGGACGGAGATCACGCCGGAGCGGCTCCGGAAGGTGGGGGCGTGCGAGGAGTTCCTCAAGAAGGAGGGGTTCTCTACCTACCGCGTCCGCTACCATGGCGAGACGGCACGGATCGAGCTCGCCGAGCGGGAGATGCCGCGGCTGCTGGAGACGGAGCTGCGGCGGAAGGTGACGGAGCAGTTCAAGCGGATCGGGTTTACCTATGTGGCGCTGGATCTGGAGGGGTACCGGACGGGGAGCATGAATGAAGCAGGTCAGGGGTGAGGGGTGAGGTGTGAGGGGTACGAGGAAAACATCTGGGACCTCGTACCCCTCACCTCGTGCCCGGTTTCTACTTCACTTCCACGTTGATCTGCTTCGGCTTGGTCTCTTCCCGCTTGGGGAGCGTGATGGTGAGGACCCCCTTGTCGCAGGTCGCCTTGACCTTCTCCTGGTCGATGGTGTGGGGGAGGGAGAAGCTGCGCTGGAAGCCGCCGTAGTAGCGCTCGATCCGGTGGTAGTTCTCCTTGCGCACTTCCTCTTCGTGCTTGCGCTCGCCCCGCAGCGTCAGGGTATTGTCCTCGATCCGCACCTCGATGTCCTTCTGGTCGATGCCGGGGAGCTCGGCCTTGATGACTACGAAATTCTCGTCCTCGAAGATGTCCACCGGCGGCTGCCAGGCCCCTTCGCGTAGTTCTTCCCCCCCTTCGCGGCTCCAGGCGAGGTCGAGGAGCCGGTTCATCTGCTCCTGCAGGTTCCTTAGATCCCGAAATGGGCTGTACTTGACGATTGCCATGGCTGAAAGACCTCCTCTGCGATGATTGTCTGGGCTTGGTGGTGAATGCATCTGAGTGAAAGATAATGACGCCGGCTCCAAAGTCAAGGGGGGAGTCATCATGATGACGACTCCCCCCTTTCGTTTTCTCCTCTATGTTCCGGTCGGACTTTAGACTCGTTTCCCCTTGGGAATGCTGTGCTTGAGTTTTTTCGAGCCATCGTAGAGGGTGCTCTTCAGAAGTCCCCTCCGCTCCTTCATGTCTTTCTTGTCGTAGTCGGTCTCAAGGGTCATCTCAGCGTCTTCAGCCAATCTTTCGATCACTTCGGTTTCTTTTTCCATCATACCGAACACCTCGTGCCGTTGATGTGCACCCCCGTGGGGAGGTACGGTTGCCGATCGATACCTTTTTGTCACCTCCTTTGCCTGTAATGATAACCATGATAACATGTCACCCGGTCGTTGCAAACGGAGATAAAATTAATTTTTCTAATCGTATTGCCGGGTTATACTTGGAAGCGGATGGTTTCGCACCGTGATTTTTCCTCGGCTTAATCCTTGAAGCACGGGATGAGATGGGCTACTATTCCCGGAAATCGGACAAGAGGTGACGCGTGCTGACATACAAGGTGGTCGAGCTGAGTACCGTGACGGAGGACACCCTGGAGGAGGTCCTGAACGAGTGGACCGCCAAGGGATGGCGCTTCGACGGGATGCAGTTCGCCATGCGGGAGGCGAGCCGGCGGCCGAGCATGGCCTTCGTCATCTTCACCCGCGAGCCGGAGGGAAACTGAATGGCCCTCCCGACCCTCTACCTCATCGACGGTTCCTCCTACATCTACCGGGCCTACTTCGCCATCCGGCACCTCTCATCCCCCAAGGGGTTCCCCACCAACGCCCTCTACGGCTTCACCCAGATGCTTCTCAAGGTAATGAAGGAACGCCGCCCCGACCACCTGGCCGTGGTCTTCGACGCGGGGCGCACCACCTTCCGCACCGAGCTCTACCCCGACTACAAGGCGAACCGCACCGCCATGCCCGACGACCTGGTCCCCCAGATCGCCCCCATCAAGGAGGTGGTCCGGGCCTTCAACATCCCGGTGCTGGAGCTGGCGGGGTACGAGGCCGACGACATCATCGGCACCATCACCCGGGAGTGCGAGGAGCGGGGGATGGAGGCGGTGGTGGTGACCGGCGACAAGGACCTGATGCAGATCGTGAGCGACCGGGTGACGCTCCTCGACACCATGAAGGAGAAGGTCTCGGGGGTCGCCGAGGTGCGGGAGCGGTTCGGCGTCGGCCCCGAGGGGGTGGTGGACATCCTGGGGCTCGCCGGGGACTCCTCCGACAACATCCCCGGCGTTCCGGGGATCGGCGAGAAGACCGCCATCAGGCTGATCCAGGAGTTCGGCTCCCTCGACGCGCTTCTGGAGAGGGGCGGCGAGGTGAAGGGGAAAACCGGGGAGAAGCTCCGGGAGTTCGCGGAGCAGGCCCGCCTCTCGCGACAGCTCGCCACCATCGTGCGCGACGTGCCGCTTACCTTCGACTTTGACGCCTTCGCCGCCTCCCCCCCCGACAACCGGCGCCTCGCCGAGCTCTTCCGGGAGTACGGCTTCACCACCCTCATGAAGGAGCTGACCAGCGAGGCGACCCTCTCCACCGAGCAGTACCGGACCATCTTCGGCGAGGAGGAGTTCCGGGCGCTCGTGGCGGAGCTGGAGAAGGCGGAGGCCTTCTCGGTGGATCTGGAGACCACGAGCCTCAACCCCCTGGAGGCGGAGATCGTCGGCGTCTCCCTCAGCTTCCGGGACCACGAGGCGTGCTACATCCCGGTGGGGCACTCTTACCTCGGGGCGCCGGGACAGCTCCCGCGCCAGATGGTGCTGGACGCCCTGCGCCCCCTTCTCACCGACCCGAAGGTGCGGAAGGTGGGGCAGAACCTCAAGTACGACTACCAGGTCTTTCGCCGCCACGGCATCGAGCTGGCCGGGGTCTGGTGCGACACCATGGTCGCCTCCTACCTCCTGAACCCGCTCCGCTCCAGCCACGGTCTCGACTCCCTCTCCGTGGAGCACCTGGACCACAAAATGATCTCCTACGAGGAGGTGGCGGGGAAGGGGAAGGAGCAGGTGAACTTCGCCCGGGTGCCGGTGGAGAAGGCCTCCGTTTACTCCTGCGAGGACGCGGACGCCGCCTGGCTGCTGCACCGCCTCTTCCTCCCCCGGGTGGCGGAGATGGGGATGGAGCAGCTCTTTTTCGAGGTGGAGATGCCCCTGGTGCCGATCCTGGCCGAGATGGAGCTGACCGGGGTGAGGCTCGACCTCGCGCTTCTCGGTGAGCTCTCCGCCGGCTTCGGAGCCCAGCTGGCGGAGCTGGAGGGGCGGATCGCGGGTCTTGCGCCGGAGCCCTTCAATATCAATTCTCCCAGGCAGCTCGGGGAGGTCCTCTTCGAGAAGATGGGGCTTCCCACCGGCAAGAAGACCAAGACCAGGACCGGCTGGTCCACCAACGTGGAGGAGCTGGAGCGGCTGGCCGAGGCGGGACACGAGATCGCCTCCCTCATCCTCCAGTACCGGGGGCTTGTAAAGCTTAAATCCACCTACACCGACGCCCTCCCGAAACTGGTGGAGCCGGTCACCGGGCGGGTCCATACCTCCTACAACCAGACCGTCACCAACACGGGGCGCCTCTCCTCGTCGGAGCCGAACCTGCAGAACATCCCGGTCCGGACCGAGGAGGGGCGGCGGATCCGCCGGGCCTTCATCGCCGGGGAGGGACACGTGCTCCTCTCCGCCGACTACTCCCAGATCGAGCTCCGGGTCCTGGCCCACCTCTCGGGGGACCGGGTCTTCTGCGACGCCTTCGCCCGGGATGAGGACATCCACACCCGCACCGCCGCCGAGGTCTTCGGCCTCTTCCCCGAGATGGTGACCCCCGAGATGCGGCGCCAGGCCAAGGCGATCAACTTCGGCGTCATCTACGGCCAGGGGCCCTTCAGCCTGGCAAAACAGCTCGGCATCGCCACCAGGGTCGCCAGGGAGTTCATCGACAACTACTTCGCCCGCCACCCCGGCGCCCGGCTCTTCCTGGACGGCTGCGTGCGGGAGGCGGAGGAGAAGGGGTACGTGACCACGCTTCTCGGACGCCGGCTCCCGATCCCAGACATCAAGAGCGCCAACGGCAACATCCGGGCCTTTGCCCAGCGCAACGCCGTCAACTACCCGATCCAGGGCTCCGCCGCCGACATCATCAAGGAGGCGATGGTGAAGGTGACGCAGCGGCTGAAGCGCGACTGCATGCGGAGCCGCCTCATCATGCAGGTCCACGATGAACTGGTCTTCGAGGTGCCGGAAGAGGAGCGGATCGCCATGGAACGGCTCGTGCAGCACGAGATGGAGCATGCCGTGGAGTTGCGGGTGCCGCTGCGGGTCGACGTGAACAGCGGGCGGAACTGGAGCGAGGCCCACTGATCATCGTAACGGCAGTCTGGCCACAGAGACACGGAGACACAGAGGAATTCACCGCCGGTGAGGAGGTTTGCCATGGGGAGCGACATACTGCATGAGATCATCGATCGGTGCCTGAGTCTCGAACGGAAGGCGGCGCAGATTTTCGGCACCTTCGCGTCCCACGCGGAAAACGATGATGCCAGGCGCTTCTGGGAGGCGGTGGCGGCCCAGACGAACCATCATGCCGCCCTTTTCGTCCAACTCCGCGCCGCGGAGACCGGGAATGCACCCCCCTTCGTCATCTACCGGCCGGCCGAGACGCGGGAGGAGCTCGACATGATCGAGCGGAACATCGAGGAGCAGTTCGAGCGCTACCGGGGCGCCCCGAACCCGGAAGCCGCCTGCCTCCTCGCCTTCCGCCTCCAGCTCTGCCTCCTCCACCCCGCCTTCGCGAGCATCTGCCGCATGGCCAAGGACACCACCGGCGAGGATGCCAACGACCACGGCTACGGCATCTACCTGCGCCGCTTCATCGACGGCATCGGTTCCTGCGGCATGGCCACCCCCGCGTCGGAACTCCTGGGGGAGGCCCTGTTCCGTCTCTGGAACGAGGCGAGGCAGCTGGCGGCCCAGGCCCATCTCGACCCCCTCACCGGCGTCCTCACCCGGGCCGCGTTCTTCCGGGAGGTCTTGCCCCTCGCCCACGCCGCCCAGCGCACCGGGAGCAACGTGGGGGTGATGCTGATCGATCTCGACTACTTCAAGCTCCTCGGCGAGAGCCGCGGCCACGAGGCCGGCGACCGGGTGCTCCAGGTCGTTGCCGACACCATCACGGCACAGCTGCGGCGCTCCGACGTGGTGGGGCGCTACGACGGCGACGAGTTCGTGGTCTTCCTCTCGCCGGTGGAGCCGGCGGCGCTTCGGACCGTGGCCGAGAACCTCCGGGCCCGGATCGGGGAGGCGAGCGCCCGGATCGTCCCCGCCACCGTCAGTATCGGCGTGGCCCAGGGAGAATTGGGGGCAGGCGTCGAAGAGGCGCTTGCCAACCTGCTCCGCACCGCCGATGAGTGCCTGATGCAGGCGAAATACACCGGCAAGAACAAGGTCGTGCTCAAGTGAGGCCCCGGAGGAGACGGTGATCCTTCCGTTTCCCTGGCCCGCCACCGTGGCGGAGGCGAAGCCGCTCCAGGAGCGCCTGGCGCGGCAGGTGCGGCTGGTTCCCCTCGGTCGCGAGCCGGCCACCGTGGCGGGGGTCGACGCCGCCTTCGCCGGCGACCGGATCGTCGCCGCGGCGACGCTCTTCGCCTTCCCCTCCCTGGAGCCCCTGGAGACGGCCCACGCCGTGCTGCCGTTCTCCTTTCCCTACGTTCCGGGCTACCTCTCCTTCCGCGAGGCCCCGGCCTTCATCGCCGCCCTCGAACGACTCTCCCGGCGTCCCGACCTCCTCATCGTCGACGGCCAGGGGATCGCCCATCCCCGCCGGCTCGGCATCGCGTCATTTCTCGGCGTCCTCCTCGACCTCCCCGCCATCGGGAGCGCCAAGTCGCGGCTCGTGGGCGAACATGCCGACCCCGCTCCGGAGCGGGGGGCGTGGACCCCTCTGGTTGACCGGGGAGAAACGGTGGGGGCGGTGCTCCGCACCCGTCCCGGTGTGCGTCCCCTCTTCATCTCCCCCGGCCACCTCATCACCCTTCCCGAGGCAGTCGACATCGTCCTGCGCTGCGCCGTCCGCTACCGCCTCCCCGAGCCCCAGCGGGCCGCCGACCTCCTGGCGGGCGAGGTGAAGCGGTCTCTTCAGCCTTTATCCGGTAGTTGCCCGTGAGCGTAATGAGCGATTATGCGCTCATTCGTCGGCGTTCTTGGCGAAATGGAGCGAAAGCAGCCGATTTTGTGCAGGGTGAGTTAATCGGCTGCAGCGAAATGAGCCTAGAACGGCAGAAGGAGTGCGTTTCAGCGAATGAAGCATGCGGGCAACTGCCGAATTCAGGTTCAGTCCAGCCCCAGGAACGGGTAGCGGGCCAGCTCGTCCCGGCTCCAGAGGGAGAGCCCTCCCCGGGGGCCGACGGTCTCCACGGCGATGACGGCGTCGGGGTCGGCGAAGGTGATCCTCCCGGGCGTGCCGGCCTCCTCCAGGCGAGCCAGCAAGTGTCCGTCGAGAAAGCGCTCCTCGTCCATGCTGGAGAGCTTTCCCCGGAAGCCGCGCCGGCACATCCGGACGTGGAACCCCTTGCCCGCCAGGGGGTCGAGCCAGCCGTCGACGGCCGCGACGGCCCGCGCCTCGAACTCCCCGGCACTTTGGAAGGCGAAGGTCAGGGTGAGGGGGACGAACCGGGCAAGGAAGTTCTCGATCCCCGGCTCCTCGTCGATGCGGCGCCGCAGGCGCTCCAGTGCCGCCGGGATGTCGTCCACCCGCAGGACGAGCACGTTGTAGAAGTCGGTCCGGCTCACCGGGCCGAACTCCTCCAGCAGCTGCACCGTGTCCCGGAATCCCTCCTCCCGTGACGTAGCCACCACGTTCCAGTCGATCATGGTTCCTCCTCCATTGCCGCTTCAGCTCCTTTCGAGGCGCTTCCGCCGGCCAATCTTTTCCGTCGCTTGCAATGTTGCGCAAAGGCTCCATACTTTCCGTACCCCCCACGGATGGGGGCACGGAAAGGAGGCCGTCATGAAACACCTGTCGCTGTTGGTTGCCGCCATCCTGCTGCTTCCCGCCGCCGGGACGGCCGGGGTCTTCGACGATCTCTCCCGGGAGCTGCTCCCCGCGGTGCAGGGGAGCTCCCTCGACGACACCACCGTCGTCAGCGGGCTGAAGGAGGCCCTTGCCACCGGCACCGAACGGGCGGTGAAGGAGGTGGCGAAACCCGACGGCTACTTCGGCAACCAGCTCATCAGGATCCTCCTCCCCGACAAGATCCAACAGGTGGCCGATGTCCTCGGCACCCTCGGCTACCAGCGCCAGGTGGACGAGCTGGTGCTCAGCATGAACCGGGCGGCGGAAAAGGCGGCCCCGGTGGCGGCGGGGTTCTTCGGCGACGCCATCCGGCAGATGTCGGTGGAGGACGCGAAGGGGATCCTGGCCGGCGGCGACCGGGCGGCCACCGACTTCTTCGAGAAGAAGACCCGCAGCAGGCTCTTCGAGGCGTTCAAACCCACGGTGGCGAAGAGCATGGAGCAGGTCGGGACCGTCCGTGCCTACAAGGAGATGCTCGGCCGGTACGAGGCGCTTCCCCTCTCCTCTTTCACCGGGACGCGCTCCCTGAACCTCGACGACTACGTGACCGGCAAGGCCCTGGACGGTCTCTTCACCATGCTGGGCGAAGAGGAGAAGAAGATCAGGACGAACCCGGCGGCGCGGACCACGGAACTGCTGCGGACGGTGTTCGGGCAATAGGAGGGGGGGATGGCTTTCCCCTGCGTCGCTATCGTGAAGCGGTGGCGCCGGAAGACGGCGCTGCTGGCGGGGGTGGCGCTCCTGGGGGCGCTGCCGGCGGAGGCGGCCGTATTTCCGGGACCGGGCGAGGTGGTGGGGCGAAGCCTGTGCCGGGAGGTGCGGCCGGGGGAATCGCTCATCGAGGTCGCCCGGGCGTACGACCTCGGTTTCAACGAAATTGCGGCGGCCAACCCCGGCCTTGACCCATTTATCCCCCCCGCCGGAACCCCCGTCGCCATCCCGGGGGAGCATCTCGTGCCGGCGGCGGTGGCGCCGGGGCGGCTCGTGGTGAACCTCTCCGAACTCCGCCTCTACTTCGTCCCGGCCACCGGCCCCCCCCTTGTGGCTACCTTTCCGGTCGGCGCCGGGAGCGAGGGGAAGGAGACACCACCCGGCAGCTACCGGGTGATGGAAAAGCGCACCGATCCCCCCTGGCACGTCCCTGCCTCCATCCGGCGCGAGCAGCCCCGTCTCCCCGCCGTGGTCCTCCCCGGACCCGACAACCCCCTCGGGAGCCACGCCCTGCGCCTGACCGACGACGGCCTCATGATCCACGGCACGAACCGGCCGTGGGGGGTGGGGCGCGCGGTGAGCCACGGCTGCATCCGCCTCTACCCGGAGGATATCCCCGTGCTCTTCCGCCTGGTCCCCGTCGGGACGCCGGTCGCCATCGTGCGCGAACCGGTGAAGGTGGCGGTACAGGACGGGCGTCTCCTCATCGAGGTCCACCGCGACGACGGGGCGCGGATCGACTACGCGGCGGAGGCGACCCGCCTCATCCTCGCCCGGGATGCCCTCGGCCGGGTAAATGCCTCGCGCCTCTTCCGGGCACTGGCCGAGAAGCGCGGGGTGCCGGTCGACATCGGCCGGTGACCTGTTACTTCTTCTGCTGGAGCTCGAAGGCCTTCACCGATTTTCCCGCCGCCTTCTCCGCCTGCTGGGCGGCCCCCTCCGCCTTGGATGCGGCGGCTTCGGCGCGGGAGGCGGCCGTCTCGGTCCGGCTCGCTGCGGCGGAGGCCGCGCCCGCCGAGCTCTGGGCGCTCTGGGCCGCCTGCTGGGCCTGGGCGCTGGCATCGGCGCTTTCGCGCTTCACCGCATCGAGATCGGCGGGCGAGACCACGGGCCGCTTCGCCAGGTCGGCAACCTGGGCCTCGATGGTGCTTAGCCGTTTCTCGACTCCGCCGAGCCGGTCCGCCAGGGGGGCGGTCTGCTCCTGGACGAAGCCCTTGGTGGCGCACCCCGCCGTGATGGCGAGGAGCGGGACGACTGCCGCAGTGACGATTCGTTTCATGGGTTCTCCTTTCTGCCGCCTCTATGACAGGCGGTAGGCGAGCATCACCCCGTCCCGCAACGGGATGATGGTGGTGAAAAAATCCCGCCGGCTGCACATGAAGTCGTTGAATGCCCGGATGGTGCGGGTTTCCGGGTCGTCCGCCCCTTCCGCCACCCTGCCGTACCAGAGGGCGTTGTCGGCGATGAGGAGGGCGTTTTTCGCCAGGCGCGGGAGCATCGTCTCCGCCGCCCGCAGGTATTGCTCCTTGTCGAGGTCGATGAAGAGGATGTCGATGTCGCCGTACTCTGGGCCGATCTCCAGGGCGTCCCCCTGCCGGAGCTCGACCCGGTCGATGAGGCCGTTCTGGCGGAACATGGTCCGGGCGTATTCGATGTTTCCCCCGTCGCGCTCGGTCATCACCACCTTGCCGGTGATGCTGATGGCCCGGGCGAACCACCAGGCGGAGTAGCCGAAGCCGGAGCCGAGCTCCACCACGAGCCGCGGCTGCCGGAGGCGGGTGAGAAGGTAGAGGAGCCGCCCCACGAGGCGGTCGACGATCGGAAACGCCAGACCCCGGGCCCGCTCTTCCATGGCGGTCAGATCCGGGTCATCTTCGGGGGCGAGGAGGCGCAGATACTCCTCGATGCGGGGATCGGTGATCGGTATCATCATCGGTTCCTCTCTTTCGCGGAGACGTAGCATTGAGGCGAGCTAACCAGACCAAGTCTAGCACCCCCGGGGAGATGCGCAATCGGGGGGCGAGAACATCTGTTGACTTCCGGTCCCCCGTCGTCTTTTAATAGAGGGATGTCTCACGCACGCGAAACGGCACCGCTGCCCCAGGGAAAGGTCACGGCGATCCTCGTCCTCACCACGCTCATGTGGGGGGGGAGCTTCCTCTTCAACAAGATCGGGATGCGGGAGATCCCGCCGGTCCAGTTCTTCTTCTTCCGCTTCGCCCTGGCGGCGCTCCTCATGGGGATTGTCTGCATCCCGCGCCTGGGGCGCCTCAACCGCCAGATCGTCCGGCGGGGGGCGGTGGTGGGGGTCGCCCTGGCGGCGGTGAACCTCTCCTTCGTCCTCGGCGTCTCGGGGACCACCATCTCCCGGGCCGGCTACCTCAACAACCTCTTCGTCATCTTCATCCCGCTCCTCTCGTTTTTCTTCTGGCGCGAGCGGGTCGACCGGGTCACCTCCGGCGGGGTCCTCCTCGCCGTGGCTGGGCTCTGGTTCCTGGCGAGCGGCGGGGCGGAGGGGTTCAACCGGGGGGACGTCCTCTCCACGGTCTGCGCCCTCTTCATCGCCGTCCATATCATCGCGGTGTCGCGGGTCCTGCGGGACGAGGACGTCTACCTCGTCACCCTCGTGCAGTTCGCCACCGTGGCCTGCGTGGGGGCGGTCATCTCCCTGGCGCTGCCGTGGCCGGCGTTCCGGGTCGGGGCGGCGGGAGGGTGGTCCCTGGCCTACTGCGCCATCTTCCCGACGGTGATCTGCTTTACGCTGCAGAACACCTTCCAGCGCTACACCACCCCCACCAGGGCGGGGCTCATCTACACCCTCGACCCGGTCTGGAGCATGCTGGCCGGGGTCTTCATCCTCGGCGAGCGCTTGACGTCGCGGGAGTTCTCCGGCTGCATGCTGATCCTTGCCGCCGTGGCGGGGCCGCTTGCCGTGCGGCTCTACCTGGAGCAGAAACAGCGGAGCCTCTACCGTCTCGGCGCCGCCGGCGAGGCGGCGGAGGAGGGGGAATGACGATGATCAGGAGGAGACCATGATCGAACCGAACCGCTTTCGCCGTGCCGTTGCCGCCGTCGTCGTCCTGCTTGCCCTGCTGGCCATCCTTCCGGCCTCCCCCGCCTCGGCCGGGAGCCTCCTCTGGAAGGTGCAAGGGAAACAGGGTACCGCCTACCTCTTCGGCTCGTTCCATGCGGCAAAGGAGGGGACCTACCCCCTGCCGGCGGTGGTGGAGGAGAGCTTCGCCCGGTCGAAGGCCCTCATGGTGGAGGCCGACCTGACCGCCGTCTCCCAGGAGCAGGCCCTGGGAGCGGTGCAGCAGCGGGGGATGCTCCCGGCGGGGGACACCCTCTGCAACCACGTCTCCATACAGACCTGCCGCTCGTATAACGACTATCTGGCGGCGCGGGGGGTGATTCCCGAGCTGTTGGCCGGCTTCAAGCCGTGGTTCGCCGCCACCATGATCTCGCTCTTCGAGCTGCAGCAGCAGGGGTATGAGTTCGGCAACGGCGTCGACCTCTACTTCACCCGCAAGGCCAAGGGGAAGAAGCAGATCGTGGAGCTCGAATCGGTCGACTACCAGTTCTCGCTCCTGGACAGCTTCACCCCCCGGGAACAGGAGCTGTTCCTGATCGCCACGCTGCGCGAGGAGGGAGAAAAGCTCGACGCCGCCTACCGGGCGTGGGAAAGCGGCGACGCCGCGGCCCTGGAAGAGGCGACTCTCGGCGAGCTGAAGCGCGACCCCTCCCTGGAGCCGGTCTTCGAGAAGCTCATCTTCGCCCGCAACCGCGCCATGGCCGCCGCCATCGAGCGCCGGATGCAGGGGAAGGGGCCGGTCTTCGTGGTGGTCGGCGCCGCGCACCTGGTGGGCAATCGGGGGATCGTGGAGCTCATGCGGCACAAGGGATACCGGGTCGAGCAGCAGTAGCGGCGCGGCATTAGGCGTGAGGTGTGAGGTGTGAGGAGAGAGGGGAAAATCGTGTACAAAAAACACAACCTTATTGCGATACTCCTCACTCCTTACGCCTCACTCCTCACGGATTCAAGATGACCGCGACCTTTGCCGTAAGCGACGAGAAAAACCGCTGGCTCCGCGAGAAGATGACGGAGCTAGGGGTGACCGAGGCCGACCTGGAGGAGAGCTTCGTCCGCTCCTCCGGCGCCGGGGGGCAGCACGTCAACAAGACCTCATCCTGCGTCCAGATCCGGCACCGTCCCACCGGCATCGAGGTCAAGTGCATGAAAGACCGGAGCCAGTCGGTGAACCGCTTCCTCGCCCGGCGGGAACTGCTGGAGCGGATCGAGCGGCTGCAAAAAGGGGAGACCTTCCGGGACGCCCGGGTGGAGAAGCTGAAGAAGCAGAAGGCGCGGCGGAAGCGGCGCGCCGGCGGGAAATACGAGAAGGAATAAGCACACACGAAGGACTTACTTGATGATCAGACACGAAACCCTCCGCACCCTCGAATTCGACAAGATCCTCGCGGCCATCGCCGGCTATGCCCACAGCGACGCCACGCGGGACGAGATCGAGCTCGTCCGTCCCCTGGGGGCGGGCGATGCCATCGCCCGGCGCTTCGGGGAGGTGGGGGAGATCCGCCGGATGGTCCAGACGGGGGTGTCCCTTTCCCTCTCCTCCTTCGACGACATTGCCCCGCTTCTGGCGGCGGTCCGTCCCGAAGGGGCGGTCCTGGGTCCCACGGAGCTGGTGGTCCTCTTCCCGGTCCTGCGGACCATGACCGCCATCGCCAAACAGTTCGCCTACCGGTCGGACATCCCGCGGCTCAAGGAGCTGGCCGGGCATCTCACCGGCTTTCCCGACATCCTCGACGAGCTGGAGGTCTCCATCGACTCCGAGGGGGAGATCCTCGACTCCGCCTCGCCGCTCCTCTTCGACCTGCGCCAGCGAAAGCGCTCCCTCACCGAGCGGATCCGGCGGCGGCTGGCCGAGATCGTCCGGGAGACCGGGGTCACCACCTTCCTCCAGGACGACTTCATCACCCAGCGGGGGGGGCGGTGGGTGATCCCGGTCCGGATGGACTCCAAGGGGATGGTGCCGGGGGTGGTGCACGACGTCTCCAACTCCGGCGAGACCGCCTTCATGGAGCCCCTTGAGATCATCGGGCTTGCCAACGAGCTGGAAAACCTGGTGGCCGAGGAGAAGGCGGAGATGATCCGGATCGTCCGGACCATCTGCCGGATGATCCGCCGGGAGGCCGACGGGGTGGAGGAGCAGTTCCGGACCCTGGTCTACCTCGATCTCCTGAACGCCGTCGCCTCCTTCGCCGACTCCCTCGGTGCCGAGACCCCCGAGATCAACGCCGCCCGCTTCATCCGGGTGCGGGAGGGGCGCCATCCCCTCCTGGCCCTCATTGCGCGGGAGCGGGATAGCGGCACCGTCGTCCCCCTGGACCTCTCCCTCGGAGAAACTGAGCTTCCTGATTCAGGGGAAGGTATGCGGAAAAAGGCGGATCAGGTCATGGTCATCACCGGTCCCAACGCCGGCGGCAAAACCATCTCCCTCAAGACCACCGGCCTCCTCCACCTGATGGCCCTGGCGGGGATCCCGGTGCCGGCGGCCGCCACCTCGTCGTTTCCCCTTATCTCCGACCTTCTGGTGGACATCGGCGACGAGCAGTCCATCGAGCAGAGCCTCTCCACCTTTTCGGCCCACGTCTCCAACATCGCCGGGATTCTGGAGCGGGCCGACGACCGGACCGTGGTGCTGCTGGACGAGCTCGGCACCGGCACCGAGCCGGTCCAGGGGGCGGCCATCTCCTGCGCCGTTCTGGCCGACCTGCAGGAGCGGGGGGCGCTGGTCATCGCCACCACCCACCTCACCGACATCGTCGGCTTCGTCCACAAGCGCGAAGAGATGGTGAACGCCTCCATGGAGTTCGACCGGGAGACCCTCACCCCCCTCTACCGTCTCAAGAAGGGGGAGCCGGGGCAGTCCCATGCCCTGGAGATCGCCCGCCGCTACGGCCTTCCCGACCGGGTGGTGGAGTTCGCCACCGGCATGCTCGGCCGGATGGAGACCGAGTTCCACGAACTGCTGGCCGAGCTCAAAGAACAGCGGCGGCGCCACGAGGAGGCCCTGGCCGAGGCGGAGCGGCTGCGGCGCGATGCCGGGGAGAAGGCCCGGATCGCCCGGGAGCGGCTGGCCGAGGCCGACGCCAGGCGGCGCGAGGCGGTGGAGAAGGCGCTCCAGGAGGCGCGGGAGATCGTCCGCGGCGCCCGGCGCGACGTGAACGCCATCATCGAGGAGGCCCGGCGGGAGAAGAGCCGCGAGGCGCGGCGCAAGATCGACGAGGCCGAGGCCCTGGTGGAGGCGAAGCTGCAGGAGTTCCACCCCGAGGAGACCCTCTCCCTGGACGCCGTCCACGAGGGGGACACGGTCTTCGTGAAGGGGATCGGCCACGACGGCACCGTCACCGCCGTCGACCGCAAGAGCGGGCGCCTGCGGGTGCGGGCCGGCGCCATGGAGCTGGAGGTGGCGGTGGCCGACGTGGCCCCCCGCCGGGGGAAGGCGACGGAGGCGAAACTGCGGGCCGCTGCGGGGAGGAAGATGGCGCCGGAACAGGAGGCCCCCCACGAGCTGAAGCTGATCGGCCTGCGGGTGGACGACGCCCTGGGGCGGTTGGAGCGGTTTCTGAACCAGGCCTCCCTGGAGGGGTACCGCGAGGTGCGGATCGTCCACGGCAAGGGGACCGGCGCCCTCATGCGGGCCGTGCGCGAATACCTGGACGGCCATCCCCTGGTGCTCGAATTCCGCCCCGGCGAACCCTTCGAAGGGGGGGAGGGGGCCACGGTGGTGACGATGCGGTAGCTTTTTCAAAGTGAGGCGTGAAGTGTGAGGTGGGAGGAGGGAAATTCAAGCATTATCCTTACTCCTCACTCCTTACTCCTCACGTATTCGGTTTCTTGATGATCTGACGCGAACCCGACCAAGGAGTAGATCCCAGTGGAAACCATGGAAGCACGGCTCGCCGAGGCCGAGTCCCGCAACCGGCTCAACAACCGCGTTGCCGTGGCGGTGGCGCTCATCTCCGCCTTCATGGCGGTGACCAAGATCAAGGACGACAACATCGTCCAGGCGATGCTCCAGGCCAAGTCCGACGCGGTGGACACCTGGAACGAGTACCAGGCCAAGAAGCTCAAGCTCCACCTGGCCGAGCTCGGCCTGAACCAGGCCCGGGCCCTGCGGCCGGCGGTCCCCCCAAATGAAGTGAAGGCCCTGGCGGAGCAGGAAAGATCCTACGCTGCCACCATCGCCCGCTACCAGACGGAGGGCGAGGCGATCAAGAAAAAGGCCCGGGGGTTCGAGAAGCAGTACGACGACCTCAACTTCCGCGACGACCAGTTCGACCTCTCCGACGCCCTCCTCTCCCTCTCCCTGGCGATCCTGGCAGTGACGGCCCTTACCTCCAACCTCTGGCTCTTCCGCTTCTCCCTTCTCTTCGCCGGTTTCGGCGGGGTGATGGGGGTGGCGGGGTTGGCAGGGCTGTCGCTCCACCCCGACTGGCTGACGAAGCTTCTCTCCTGACGGGGGAACGGTCATGCTCCCGGACCCGGACGATGCCTACATTGCCACCATCACCGCCCACTGTGACCTGACGGGGAAGGAGGTCCTCGAAGTTGGGTGCGGCACCGGAGGGATCACCCGCGCCCTGGTCCGCCATGCCGCCCGGGTCGTGGCCGTAGATCCCGACGAAGGCGCCCTGGCAAAGGCCCGCGCCGCCGTCCCCGCCGCCAACGTCCGCTTCCTCCCCCTTCCCGACGGCCTCCTCGACTTTCCCCCCGCCTCCTTCGATGTCGTCATCTACACCCTCTCCCTCCACCACGTTCCCCCCGACCGGATGAATGAAAGCCTCCGCGCCGCCGCCCGCCTCCTCCGGGAAGGGGGTGTCATCGTCGTCGTGGAGCCGGACGAGGGGGGCTCCTTCACCGAGGCCAAGGAACGTTTCGGCGCCGGCAGCGGCGACGAGCGCCCCGCCCGGGAGGCCGCCATCCGCGCCATGCACCGGCTTGAGGGGTGGAGGGTAGGGGAGACGGTCCGTTTCCGGATCCGGTTCCTCTTCGCCGACGAGGACGACTTCATCGTCTCGAAACTTCCCGGCTTTGGGGAGAAGCCGGAGGCATACCGGCGCGAAGTGCGGGAGTTCCTGGCCCGCTACCGCACGGCGGAGGGGATTCTTCTCGACGCCGGCCGGCGGCTGAATGTGCTGCGGCGGGGGAGAGAGCGCGGGGCTGATATTGGATATTGCTAACCTTGAGGGCTCTTGCTAAAGTGCGTGAACTGCTCAATAACTTATTTGTGCAGGTGATCAAAAACAAATTTAGCGGAGGAAAAACCGATTATGGAATAACAATGAACTTATCGTTGAGAAAAAGGAATTGCCGGCTCCGCGACAAGTGTCAGATGGTTGGCATTGGTCACGAAGCGGTATTCGTTGCCATCGTCGGCGATGAACTGGATCAGCCGAAGCTTGTCCTTCATTCCGTTGAGCCGGATTTCCTGATCAAGAACAACGCCTTTGGCTTTCCGGCCGGGACGCTTCTTGAAGTATTCCACCAGGGCGTTGTCTTTGAGCCGGGTGACGAAGAAGATGCCGTTGTCAGCTCCTGCCACCATTCGTAATCGGTGAAGCCACGATCGAAGACAGCGAGCGAACCGGTCGGCAGTTGCAGCATCTTGGCCCAGGACATCTCATGCTTCTTGCCTTCCGTCACATCGACGAACTCGGGCAGGTAGCCGTCAGCGTCCAGGCCGATGTGCAGCTTTATGGCCCCTTTCTTCTGTCGGTAAGTGGCCCAGGAGAAAGCCTCCAGGCAGAGATTGATGGTCGAGGCGTCCAGCAGATAGACTTTCTCTTTGATCTTGACCGATGCTTTGGCGCCACGGCCATGGGGGGTGCGGATTGGAGAGTGAAGAGGGGAGCCGACAGAGCGCCATGGGGCCAATTGAGGCAGCCGTTGAACAGGAGATGCCGGCGTATTTTCATCTGAAGCCGGGGCAAAAAGGGACCAAACAGTATGTGGAGAAGTACGGCGATGCACTTGTCGGAGTCCGGTACCGGTATGATCAGGCTCGCGGGGTGCTGTTGAAGACTGTGGAGCTTGTTATCGCAGAGGAAACTCAGAGGGACCCGGCGCGGCGGCGCAGGAGCAGGAATTCGAAGCCGGAATGACGGCTTCGTATTGAAGAGAGGGAGGGAACTCATGCTGAAGGAGATGAAGGCGTATGGCCATTTGAAGCCGGGGCAGAAAGGGACTCAACGACTGGTGACCCGGTTTGGCGCTGCGCTGGTCTGTGTACGGTATCGTTATGATGAACAAACAGGGGATAATCTGACGACGGCAGAAATCATCGTGGATAGACGG
>JAJZUC010000042.1 GCA_021847245.1 Deltaproteobacteria bacterium
GCTTCACGGTCATCACCGGCATCTCGGGGAGCGGCAAGTCCACCGTCGCCTTCGACATCCTCTTCGCCGAGGGGCAGCGGCGCTACCTGGAATCCCTGAACGCCTACGCCCGCCAGTTCGTCCAGCCGGCGGCCCGTCCCGACGTGGACGCGGTCCTCGGCATCCCCCCCACGGTGGCCATCGAGCAGCGGACGAGCCGGGGGGGGCGCAAGAGCACCGTGGCGACCCTGACCGAGATCTACCACTTCCTCCGGCTCCTCTTCGTGAAGCTCGGGGTGCAGCATTGCCCCGACTGCGGCATCCCCATCACCCCACAGACCCCGGACGCCATCGCGGCCCGGCTCCTGCGGGAGTTCCGGGGGAAGCGGGTGGCGCTCCTGGCGCCGCTGGTCACGGCCCGCAAGGGGTATTACACCGACCTCGCCAAGTGGGCCGCGGGGAAGGGATTCGCGCAGCTGCGGGTGGACGGCGCCATGACCCCAGTGGAGCCGTGGCCCCGGCTCGACCGCTTCAGGGAGCACGACATTGACCTCCCCGTGGGGGAGATCACGGTGACGGCGAAAGGGGAGGGGGAGCTGCGGGAGTTGCTCGACCGGGCGCTGGCCTTCGGCAAGGGGATGGTGCGGGTGGCAAACTCCCCTCGATCCCCCCTTGTCAGGGGGGAAGGTGCTGCCCCCTCCCCTGACAAGGGGAGGGATGGGGAGGGGTTCGACCTCCTCTTCTCCACCCTGCGGGCGTGTACTTCCTCCGGCCGCAGCTTCCCGGAACCCGACCCGCGGCTCTTCTCCTACAACTCCCGCCACGGCTGGTGCCCCCGCTGCTATGGGACGGGGCTGGA
Source organism: Deltaproteobacteria bacterium (assembly GCA_021847245.1). Classification (GTDB taxonomy): domain Bacteria; phylum Desulfobacterota; class Desulfuromonadia; order Geobacterales; family Geobacteraceae; genus Geobacter. The sequence continues at coordinate 839 of JAJZUC010000042.1, forward strand.
GCTCCCCGGCTTCGACGCGGAGCAGACCGGCGAGGAGATCTGGTGGAACGAGTGGTTCGAGGGGGAGGAGCGGACCTGCTCCGCCTGCCGCGGCGCCCGCCTCAACCCCGAGGCCCTGGCGGTCCGCTTCCGGGGCCGAAACATCGCCGAACTGACGGCCCTCACCGTGACCAAAGCGGCTGCCTTTATCCGGGAGCTGGGGCTGGAGGGGCGGGAGGCGGCCATCGCCCGGGACATGGTGGCCGAGATCGGGAGCCGGCTCGCCTTCCTGGAGGAGGTGGGGCTCGGGTACCTCTCGCTCGACCGGGCGGCCCCCACCCTCTCCGGGGGGGAGGCCCAGCGGATCAGGCTGGCGGCCCAGCTGGGGTCCAACCTGCGGGGGGTCTGCTACATCCTGGACGAGCCGACCATCGGCCTCCACCCCCGGGACAACCGGATGCTCCTCGATACCCTGCGGAAGCTGGAGGGGAAGGGGAACACCATCGTGGTGGTGGAGCACGACGAGGAGACCATCCGCCGGGCCGAGCACGTCATCGACCTGGGCCCCGGCGCCGGGGTGAACGGCGGCCTGGTGGTGGCCGAGGGGACCCTCGACCAGGTGATGGCGGCCCCCGCATCCCTCACCGGCCGCTATCTGGCGGAGCCGCTGCGCCATCCCCTGGTGGAGCGCCGCCCCGCCCCGGACCCCGGCGAGCCGGCCGTCCAGGTGCTTGGGGCCACCCTCCACAACCTGCGGGAGATCGACGTCGCCTTCCCCCTCGGGCGGCTCGTCTGCGTCACCGGGGTCTCGGGAAGCGGCAAGAGCACCCTGGTGTGCAACGTCCTCCACGCCTCCCTCCAGGGGCTCCTGGCGCGGGAACACCGGAAGGGGGCGCCCGTGGTGAAGGGGTGCCGGGAGATCCGGGGATGGGAACAGCTCACCCGCGTCCTGGAGGTGGACCAGACCCCCATCGGCAAGACCCCGCGCTCCTGTCCCGCCACCTACGTGGGGTTCTGGGACGCCATCCGCAAGCTCTACGCCGGCACCACCGAGGCGCGGCTGCGGGGGTACGGCCCCTCCCGCTTCTCCTTCAACGTGAAGGGGGGGCGCTGCGACGAATGCGAGGGGCAGGGGGTGAAGACCATCGGGATGAGCTTCCTCCCCGACGTGAAAGTGGCGTGCGAGGCGTGCGGCGGCCTCCGCTTCAACCCCGAGACCCTCATGGTCCGCCACCGGGGGAAATCCATCGGCGACCTCCTCGCCATGAGCATCGACGAGGCGGCCGCATTCTTCGCCGCCCACCGCTCCATCCTCCACCCGCTGCAGCTGCTGCAGGAAGTGGGGCTCGGCTACCTCACCCTCGGGCAGCAGAGCCCGACGCTTTCCGGCGGCGAGGCCCAGCGGATCAAGCTCGTCACCGAACTGGCCAAGGCGAAGCCGCCCAGGGAGAACCTTCGCGCCTCACCCCTCACTCCTCACTCCCTATATATTCTCGACGAGCCGACCATCGGCCTCCACATGGCCGACGTGGAGAAACTGGTCCGGGTCCTCCACCGGCTGGTGGCGGCGGGGAACTCGGTCATCGTCATCGAGCACAACCTGGACGTCATCGCCGAGGCCGACTGGCTCATCGACCTGGGTCCCGAAGGGGGGGAAGGGGGCGGGACGGTTGTCGCCCGGGGGACGCCAGAGGAGGTGGCGGGCCGCGGCGACGTCTCGCACACCGGGCGGATCCTGCGGGAATTCCTGGAGCAGCGCCGGCGTCCCCCGAAGAAGCGCAGCGGGGCCAAGAGCCAATGATTTGTCGTTTCGTTGTCTAGGCTGCCGTGGTCTGCCCAATATTTGGGCATTTCGTTATTTCCCCCTTGAGTTTCACCCCATTCTCGAGCTTTCCCCACTATTATCCACAGAGGTATCCACAGTTCGTGTTGACTGCGGATGATGCAGCGGCGGTGCATTGCGGGCAATGTCCCGCCAAACGGCGGAAAGTTATTCACTTTTCGGCAGGAAAGGGCGTTTTCGCCAATCGGTTGACGGTGGCGGCCGGGGCGCCCAGGATTGACTTGCGTGGTTGCAGGGATATCATTCCATCAAAGGGTAAGCCGATTAGTACCAATCTTCCGCAATATCGAGTCCCCCTTTGACAAAGGGGGATTTAGGGGGATTTGCCTTTATTTCCGCAAGAAAATCCCCCCCGGCCCCCCTTTGTCAAAGGGGGGGAACTCACGGCGGAAGATTGGTGATAATCAGCAAGGATAATGCCGGAAAGGAGGGGTTATGCGACGGATGGTTGTGGCGGCGGTAATGGCGCTGCTCCTCGGAGGGGTGGGGGAGGCCCGCGGCTTCAGTACCGAGGCGTTGCGGCTGGTGGACGAGTCGATAACCTTCATCGAGCTTTCGGCCCACCCGGAGAACTATCGCGGCAAGTATGTCCTGCTCGGCGGGACCATCGTGGGGGAGGAAACCGGCGCCGGCGGAACGCGGCTCGAGGTGGCGGAGCTGCCGCTTGACTCCGCGCGCAAGCCCGATGATTCATTCAGCGCCGGCGGCCACTTCGTCGCCATCAGCCGCGACGTCCTCTCTGCGGCCCGTTATCGGCCCGGCGTACTGGTCACCGTGATCGGCAGGGTGACGGGGACGGCGCCGGTCGTCGCGGGAGGCGAGGAGTATCCGGCGCCGGCCGTCGCCATCAGGGAGATGCGTATCTGGGTGGAGTACGGTCCCGACCGGGGGTACGGCGAAGACGAGGGGGCGGAGGTCTACGACTACCGTCCGATCTATCCGGTCTATCCCCTCTCCCCCCCGTATTACTATTACTATCCATACTACCCGTACTACCCGTACTATCCGTACTACTATCCGTACTATCCGTGGTTCGGACCATCATTCTACTTCCGCTTCGATGCGCGGCACCGGCACTACTTTCACCCTTCCCCCGGCCTTCGGCGCGACGGGGTCAGGAGATTCGACGGCGGACACCGGCCGGGGCCGTTCCGGCGGCGCTGATCTCCGGCTCCCGTGACGGAGCGGGCAGGAGGCACCATGGTCTTTTCGCTGGCGGCGGATCTGGTGGTGCTTGTGCACGCGCTCTTCGTGCTCTTCGTGGTGGCAGGGGGCGTGGCTGTCATCCGGTGGCCGCGGCTGGCGTGGCTCCATATTCCGGCCGCCGTCTGGGGGACACTGATCGAGCTGGGGGGCGGCGTCTGCCCGCTGACCTTCCTGGAGGTCCGCTTCCGCCGCCTGGCGGGGGAAGCCGGGTACGCCGGGGGGTTCATCGAGCACTACCTGGTGCCGGCAATCTATCCTGCCGGACTGACGCGGAACGGACAGGTTCTGCTCGGCATTCTGGTGCTCCTCTGGAACGGGGGGGTGTACTGGGTGGCGCTGCGCCGGTGGCGCAGGCAGAGGAGGAAGGGAGGGGGCTAGATCTCCCGCAGATCGAGCATCTCTTCCCCCAGCAGGTAGTCGGTTTTCGCCACCCGGGAGGCGGTGGCGAGCTTCTCGACGATGAACCTGACCTTTTCCAGTTCGGCCCGGATCTCCGCCAGGTGTCTCCTGAGCTGCGTCCCGTCGTCGGGAGTCTCCCGCCCCGCCAGATGGAGGAGCCCGAAGAGGGAGGTGAGCGGGTTGTTGAGCTCGTGGCTGAGGGCCACGGCCAGCTCCCGCAGGAGTTTCAGTTTCTCGATCTCCACCGCCAGCCGCTTTTCGCGGCGCGAGGCGAGGTGGAGACCGATGCGCGCCCGCAGTTCGCCCGGATAGAACGGCTTGACGATGTAATCGTCGGCTCCCGCCTCGAATCCCCGCACCTTTTCCCGCTCCGCGCCGAGGGAGGTGATGAAGATGACCGGCACCTCCCGGGTCCGCTCGTCTTCCTTCAGCCGGCGGCAGACCTCATAGCCGTCGATCCCCGGCAGGTAGACGTCGAGGAGGATCAGCCCCGGCGGTTCTTCCAGGGCGGCGGCGATCCCCGCCGCGCCGTCGTCCGTCAGGGAGAGGAGGTACTCCTCGCGGAGAATGTCCTCCAGTTGCGCCTGCACTACCTTGCTGTCTTCAATGATGAGGATCCGTTCCATGGGTTCTCACTGCAGCTTCTGCCGAAGCCGGAAAATCCAGGGGGGCTGGGGCGCCTCCTGCTGCCAGAGGCCGCGGCGTGCCCGTCGCGCCGCTTTCTCGGCGCCGAGGTAGCTGGCGGCCCGGGGCGGGGTCAGGTAGCGCCGGTAGGCCCAGGCCCAGCCCTCTTCGATCATCTCGCGGTTGATGTCCCGGCGGCCGATCCGGACGATGCCGATGATCCGGCGGTTCTTGTCCACATCGAGGATGTCGAGGGTGATCCGTCTCCCGAGCACCTTCTCCCCGAGCGCCCGTTTCGCCTCGGGGCCGAACGGCTGCCCCGGTTTGGCGAGGTGCGGGGTTTCGGGGGCGTCGATGCCGAACAGCCGGACCTTGGAGGAGGTCCGGCCGGCATTCAGGACGAGGGTGTCCCCGTCGATCACACGCACGACCAGGCCGCCGGTTCGGTAGTCGGCGGCGGCCGGGTAGCCGGTGGCGGCAAGAAGCAGGAGGACGACGGCAAAGAAGGATGTGCGCATGATCGATTCGCCTCGGCAATGTCCGGCGCTGGCCCCAATTTCACGGCCTGTTTTCCGTAACACGTTAGTCGATGAGTCATCTTCCGTCAAGGGTCGAGAAGAGAGGTGCGGATAGGGGGAACGGGAAAAATACGCGCTCCCATGGCCGGTCGCGTAAGCAGTGCTACACTTTCCCCAAAAAAGATCACGAACGTCAGGAGGTTTCCCATGAGCGCCCTTTTCACCCCGATGACCCTGCGCGGGGTCACGTTCCGCAACCGCATTTTCGTCTCCCCCATGTGCCAGTATTCGAGCCGCGAGGGGATGCCGACCGACTGGCACCTGGTCCACCTGGGGAGCCGGGCTGTGGGTGGGGCCGGGCTCGTGATGGTGGAGGCGACGGCGGTGAGCCCCGAGGGACGGATCAGCCCCGACGACAGCGGCATCTGGGACGACCGTCACGCCGAGGGCTTCGCCCCCGTCACCCGGTTCATCGCCGAGCAGGGGGCGGTTCCCGGGATCCAGCTCGCCCATGCCGGCCGCAAGGCTTCCACCGATCTGCCGTGGCGCGGCGGCCTCCCTCTCGGCCCCGAGTCGCGGGGGTGGCAGCCGGTGGCGCCGAGCCCGCTCCCCTTCGCCCCCGGCCATCCGGTCCCCCGGGAGTTGTCGGCTGCGGAGCTCGACGACGTGGTCCGGCAGTTCCGGGAGGGAGCCGGGCGGGCGCTGGCCGCCGGGTTCCGGGTGGTGGAGATCCACATGGCCCACGGTTACCTTCTTCACGAGTTCCTCTCCCCCCTCTCGAACCGGCGGACCGACGAGTACGGCGGGAGCCTGGAGAACCGGCTCCGCTTCCCCCTGCGGGTGGCCCGGGCGGTGCGGGAGGCGTGGCCCGCGGAGCTGCCGCTCTTCGTCCGGATCTCGGCCACCGACTGGGTGGAGGGGGGATGGGACCCGGGACAGTCGGTGGTCCTCGCCCGGCACCTGAAGGAGGCCGGGGTCGACCTCGTCGACTGCTCGGCCGGGTTCCTCACCCCCGACGCGGTGATCCCCTTCGGCCCGGGGTACCAGACCCCATTTGCCGCCGCCATCCGGCGCGAGGCGGGGATCGCCACCGGCGCGGTCGGCTTCATCACCCAGCCGGCCCAGGCGGAGCAGATCGTGGCCACGGGGCTTGCCGACGCGGTCCTGCTCGCCCGCGAGATGCTCCGCGACCCCTACTGGCCCCTCCACGCGGCACGCGTCCTGGGTGCCGATCTCGCGTGGCCCGTGCAGTACGAGCGGGCGAAGCTTCCCTGACGGCGGGAGAGTCCCCGGCACTGATGCCGAATGTGGCACAGAGCTTAATCGGTAAACGAATAAAGGGTATCGTCGTGGGCGGGTGGGGTGTATTTCCGCTTCAGCCCGCGGATTCCTTCCCTGCTGAAGAGGTTTTCCCCGTCGAAGAGGTCGCCCATCTCCTCCTCGACCTTTTCGGGGTCTTCCCCGGCTTCGAGGCGGCGCATCGCCTCCTCGAACCCGGTGCCGAGGTTCATCCCGGTGGCATCCTGGAGCCGGCGCATCAGTTTCGCCATGGCCCGGGGGTCGTTCTCGTCCATCCCCTCCATCTCCCCGGCAAGCCCCATCATCGCCTTTTCCAGCTTCTCCTCGTCCAGGTCGGGCATCCCCTCGGCCGACTCCTCGCTCCGCCCCTTCGAGATGGCGAAGTGCGACACCTGGCGCTCCAGGTCGGGGCGGCCGCAGCGGGGACAGGTCGGGCGCCGGTCGGTGTTCACCCGGCGGGAGAGGAAGTTGAAGATCGTGTGACAGTCGATGCAGTAAAATTCGTAGACCGGCATTCGGATCGGCTCCTTTCATCGTTTTGCTTACAGAAGGATAAGCATCCCGGCGTCAAACCGTCAAGGCCCGCGCCGGTTTTTCGCCCGTCATCATTCCGTTTCGAACGCGGCGAGCCGCTGCCGCAGCCGTTCCTCTTCCCGGTGCCGCTCGGTGACGTCGCGCTGGATGGCGACGAAGTGGGTTACCTCGAAATCGCGGTTGACGATCGGGGTGACGAACCACTCCATGACGAATTCGCTCCCGTCCTTGCGGTAGTTCACCGTCTCGCCGCGGAAGCTCTGGCGATGAAAGAGCTCCCGCTTCATCCGGTCGAGGACCTCCCGTTCGGTCTTCGGTCCCTGCAGGATGCGCGGGGTTTGCCCCACGACCTCTGCGGCCTCGTAGCCGGTCATCCGGGTGAAGGCCTGGTTGACGAAGACGATCCGGGGGCCGGGAAGATCGAGGTCGGCGGTGGTGATGGTGACCGCCTCGCTCGTCTGCTCGATGGCCGATTCCAGCAGCCGGAGCCGCTCATCCGCCTGTTTCCGCTCGGTGACATCCATCAGGCAGACCGGCACGGCATCGAACTTTTCCCGCTCCGCCGGGATCGAGACCGTTGCCAGGAGGGTTTTGCATTCGCCGGCGAGGGTGAGGGCATAGAACTCCGCCCGGAACTCCCCCGGCTCACCCGCGAGGGCGACCAGGGCGGAGCGAAAGACCGGCATGGAGTCGGGAGTTACGAGCCGGTCCAGGGCGCCCAGGAGTTCCTCCTCCCCTTTCGCTTCGAAGAGCGAGAGGGTCGTCTCGTTCACCGCCAGCACCCGGATCGTGGCGAGGAGTTGCCGCAGGTACCCCGGTTGTTCCGTCAGATAGGTTTCGAGATTCCGCTTTTCGATCATCTTCAGGTAGTCGATCTCGTCCTTGAGGGTGGATAGGTCGAGCTCCCAGAGGGAGACCGGTACCCCGTGGAAGAGGAGCTGAAACCGGTCTTCGCTGGCACCCGCCGCCCGGGCCGCCCGAACGACTTCGGAGAGGCTCCGTTTCAGCAGCTGGAACAGCAGGATGGCCGTCAGGGCGATGAAGAGCCATCCCTTGGCGGTCTGGAGGCGGACCGATGCGGCCGGGTCGGTGACGAAGAGGGCGAGGAGTTCGTCCGAAAAAAGGATCCACGCCGCACCGGCGGTGGCGTAGATGACCGTGATCCGGAACGCGAGGGTGCGCGCTTCCGACGGGTAGCTGAACGTTGGCCTCTCTGTCATGATGCACCGACTCCTTCCCTAACAAAGGTAGCAGGGTTGGCGGACCATGCAAGGCGTCATCCTGGGGTGGATACGACAAGAGCCGGCATCGTTGATGTCGGCTCTCAAGGTGTTCACCTCGTTTTTGTTTTTGATTTCAGAATGTCTCCGATGAACCTGTCGCCAAGTTCTTCGCGCGATCACGTTGAATTTCAGAAGGCCACTCGTGGGAGCGGAGACACAATTCCCTTTCTCACCTTCCTTTGATTTTAGAATAGACCCCGGAGGCGAAAAATGCAAAGGGACCACCCCCGCAAAAAGCCTCGGAGCGCGGGATTGCAGCCGGTTATGGAATGGCTCCGGGCGGCGTTTTGCAGTGGGGTGTTGCAGCCGTTCCATGCACGGTAGCGTAAGGGAACCTGCGGCCGGCGCCGGCTCCGGGCCGTCGATTATTTTCTGGACGTAGTGAAACCCGGTGTGATAGGGTGGGTTAACTTGTGGAGTTCTCGAGCCCCGGTTGATGCCGGGGCTTTTTTCTTACCGACAGACAAAGGATTTTCATGGAATTCACGGCATTCAATCTACATCCCCAGGTCGCCGCCGGCGTCCGGGGAGCGGGCTACACCACCCCCACGCCGATCCAGGCCCAGGCGATTCCGCCGGTCATGGCGGGGCGCGACGTCATGGGGCTGGCCCAGACCGGCACCGGCAAGACCGCCGCCTTCGTGCTGCCGATCCTGCACCGGCTCATGGCGGGGGAGCGGGGGCGCGTCCGCGCCCTGATCATTGCCCCTACCCGCGAGTTGGCGGAACAGATCCACCAGAGCGTCCAGACCCTCGGTCTCAAGACCCGCCTGCGGAGCGTTACGGTCTACGGCGGCGTCGGGGTTAACCCCCAGGTGCAGAAGCTCAGGGCCGGTGCCGAGGTTGTCGTCGCCTGCCCGGGGCGGCTCCTCGACCATATCAACCAGGGGACCATCGACCTCTCGCATCTGGAAGTCCTGGTCCTGGACGAGGCCGACCAGATGTTCGACATGGGGTTTCTCCCCGACATCCGGCGGATTCTGAAACACCTGCCGGCAAGGCGGCAGACGCTCCTCTTTTCGGCCACCATGCCGCCGGACATCAGGACCCTCGCCCACGACATCCTCAGTGACCCGGTGACGGTCCAGGTGGGAAACGTGGCGCCGGCGGTCACCGTCACCCACGCCCTCTATCCGGTGGAGCAGCACCTGAAGACGCCGCTGCTCCTCGAACTGCTGCGCCACACCGATACCGAGTCGGTGCTCGTCTTCACCCGCACCAAGCACCGCGCCAAGCGCCTCGGCGAACAGCTGGAGAAGGCGGGGTACCGGGCGGCGTCCCTCCAGGGGAACCTCTCCCAGAATCGGCGCCAGGCGGCGCTAGACGGTTTCCGCGACGGAACCTTCCAGATCCTCGTTGCCACCGATATCGCGGCGCGAGGGATCGATGTCTCCCAGGTGTCCCACGTCATCAACTACGATATCCCCGATACCGCCGAGGCTTACATCCACCGCATCGGCCGCACCGGCCGCGCCGCCCGCAGCGGCGACGCCTTCACCATGGTGACGCGGGACGATGCCGCCATGGTCCGCACCATCGAGCGGACCCTCAACGCGACGCTGGAGCGCCGCATCATGGACGGCTTCGATTACAGCGTCCAGGCTCCGAAGAAGGACACTGAGTTCGCCCGCCCGCCCCGGCAGCCGATGCCGGGCCGCAAGCCGGCCGGGAAGCCGGGGGCCGCGAAGGTGGGAAAGGACGACGCGCGGCAGCGGCACCAGCCCGGACACGGGGCGCGCACGGCTGGTGCACCTTCCGGACATCGCGGGAGGCAATCGCGTCGTACGGGTAATTGACCTTATTCGGCAGTTGCCGGGAGTCTTACCGGAACAGCGTCAGTGGCATGGATACCCCCGTGTTCAGGTCGGTGTACCCCCCCTGGAGCTGCCTGCCGTCGCCCGAGAGCTTGAGCTGGGCACGTCCCGTGGTGCCGGCTGCAGTATAGTAAGAGACGTTTATCTCCCTGCCGTAGACGGTTCCCTGGCCAACGGCCGTGACGCCGTAGACCGGGCTGATTTCCTGGATGGTTATGTACGTGCCGTTCTGGTTGATGATGTACGAGTTGCCCTGGGGGCTCTGCCAGGTTCCGTAGAAGGACGCACTCTCCGGGAGCGGCTGGGGGGCTGGGGGCGGGGCTTCTCTCCTGGTCTCCATTTCCCGAAATTTTTCTTCGAGCCTGGCCTGCCGCTCCTTCAGTTCGGCGGAGCTCATCTGGTCGATCTTCTCTGTGCCGGCAATGCTTCGTGCCGGCTGATCGCCGAACTCGACCTCGAACATTCCCGGTATCCCGATCTTCCTGACCGCAACTCCCGAATAGATGTTGTACCCGACGAGCACGACCAGCAGCCCCAATACGATCGTCCAGATAATCCTTCTTGCGCCAGTATCGCCCGGCAACCGGTTTTCTCTCGGCATGGCCCGCTCCGTCCTGGAAAAATATGCTCTTGAAAAAAGTATATACTACGGAACTGGTGAGGCAATGCCGGGCTCACGGGGGCGTGGTACGGGGAATTTTACTCCGCAGACGAAAATATGGCCCCCGGGGGGGCGGGAAGCTGCGCCGTTGAAACCGACGGGATCCCTCGGACTCACGGCGGGATGGGTGGCTTGTCCGAAATCAGGCGGCGAAGCTGTAGTCGTCAGCCTCAACGCACTCGGAAAGGGCCTCCAGGAACGATTTTTCCTGGGGGTCCTCGACGATTTCGGTCACTCCGTGATTGACCGACCAGACGGCGCCGCAGATGCTGCAGGTGCTGATCGCTTCGGAGAAACCTTCCGTGTGCAGATTGATGCTGACAGGTTTTTCGTGGGTCCTGCATACAGGACATCTCATCGGCTTCCTCCTCTCTTCGTCGTTGCCGGCGAGTTGGTAATGGCGTCTTTTTTAAAATGATAGGTGCCGTTCGGGTAATTGCAAGCGACGAAAGTCATCAATTGACACAAAGACGGCTGCAGGTGGGGTGAGGAGTGCATCATGCGCCGGGCCGCGCGCACAAAGCAAAAAAGGGTTACGGAATAACCGTAACCCCTCGATTTTTTATGGCGGGCGGCAGGAGGCTCGAACTCCCGACCTCAGGCTTCGGAGGCCTGCGCTCTATCCAACTGAGCTAACCGCCCGCGAACTTCTATCAATACACCATTTGTTCGATTATCTCAAGCTGAAACTTTCTATTCCCGTGGTGCAGCGATGATGCGCAGAGGTTGTTATTCGGGGCGCTGTTTTGGTACACTGGTCGCAACTTCGCTCCGGGTGGGAGACTGATGAGGCCGATTTCGATATTTATTGCGCTGCTGGTGCTCGCCGGCGTCCTCTGTCGGCCCGCCATGGCGGCAAACTACAAGGTGAAGCAGCTGGAAGAGGGGGTCTACGCGGCCATCGCCCTCCCCGAGGGGAAGGCGGCCAGCAACGCCCTGATCATCGTTACCCCGTACCAGGTGATCCTGGCGGGGGCGCATTTCGTGCCGGAGGGAATCAGGGAACTGATCGCCGACATCGCGGAGATTACGCCGATTCCGCTGCGGTATGTGATCCTGACCCACCATCACCGGGGGTTCAATTACATCGACTTCGATTTTCCCGCCAACGTTGAGATCCTCACTTCGTGGCAGACCTGGCAAGCGCTCAAGGGGGAGTCGCGCCCCCTGCGCAACCACGTGACCTTTTTCGACAAAGGGATGACCCTGCTGCGCGGCAACGTCGCGATCGTGCTCAACAATACCGAGAACGGCCACAGTGAGGGGGATGTCTTCGTCTATCTTCCGAACGAGGGGGTGCTCTTTGCGTCGGACCTCTTTTTCAACAATGTGGTCGGGTATATGGGGGACGGGCACATGCGGGACTGGGTCATCACCCTGGAGACGCTGGAGGCGGTGGGGGCGAAGCACGTGGTGCCGGGGCTCGGGGAACCGACCGACCGCTCGGGACTGCGGCGTTTCATCATCTTCTTCAAGGATTTCCTGACCGAGGTCCTCCGCCACATCGAGGCCGGCCACACCCTTGCGGAGACGAAGAAGCAGTTTCACCTCCCCGGCCACGAGAATCTGCCGGGATACAAGACCTTTTTCGATGTCAACGTCGAGCGGGCCTATCTGGACCTGAAGGAAGGGGTTGCGCCTTAGCGCTGGGCCTACTTTCCGACCGATCCGTAAAGCGGGATGCTTATCTCCGCCCTTCCGGGGACGTCGGTGTTGATGGAAAGGTAGCCGCTGAGGAAGCGGTCCTCGTTGCGGGGGGTTACGGTTACCGTGACGGTGGCGCTTTCCCCCGGCTTGAGGGCGGTTTTCCTGAAGGCGGCCTTCACCTGCGGCATCGGCGTCGTGATCGAGACGATCTTCAGAGGCCGTTCCCCCTGGTTTTCCACCGTTAACTGAACCACCTTGCTTGCGCCAAGTTTCACCAACCCCAGGTTCAACTGGCGTGGCGAGACCACGATTTCCTCGCGGATCGTTCCCTGCAGCGTCAGGGTGTATACGGGCGTGGCGGGATCGTTGGTTTCGACGGTGATGGTCTTGGTGACCTTTCCCCTGAAGCTTGACGAGTCGAAGGTCGTCTTCAGCTCGGCGCTTCTGCCGGGCTCGATGCTCCTGGCGGTGACGTTGGCGACGGTGCAGCCGCAGGAGGTCTTCGTCCGCAGGATGGTGAGGGGGGAGTCCCCCCTGTTTCTGAGGGTGAAGACGTGGGCGATCTTTTTCCCCGCGGTGATTGTCCCGAAATCGAAGACCGGCCGGTCGGCCGAAATGGCCGGGGCCGCCAGAGCCGGGGTGGCAACCGTGAGAAGGGTGGTTATGAGCGCGGGCAGGAATAGGAGATGTGACATGGCCTGATCCTCGAAACCTGACGTTGGAATTATCTCTGTTTTCTATAGCATAAAACGGATCGGAGGGGCCATATTGAAATTGACACTAACTCGGTTCTTCTGATATAGAAAAAAGCCTAACTAGTAGCCAGGACGCGGGTTTTTCCCGCAATCGTCCAGATAACGACTCTCCCTGCGGAGCTACCATGATTATTCAATGTGCCCAGTGCAGCAGCAAGTTCAGACTTGACGATTCGAAGGTCTCCGAGTCCGGGATCAAGGTCCGGTGCTCCAAGTGCAAGCACATCTTCGTCGTGAAGAAGGATGTGGCGCCTGAAGAGCCCGACCTCGACCGGATACTTCAGGGCCTCCAGAAACCGGGTGTCGAGCCGGCCCTCCCCGAACCCCCCCCGCCGCTTCCACCCGACGCTGTCGCGCCGACGGCGGAGGCTGCCGAATCCCCGCTCGCCGGGGCTGAGACCGTTTCCTTTCAACCCCCTGCCGACGAAGAGAGGGGAACGGACGGTTTTTCTCCCGATACGCATCCCGCCGGCTTGGAGGCGGAGGGAGACGACTTCGCTCCGTTCGGCGAGGAAGAGCGGCACGACGATTCCTTTCTCCCCGCGCCGGATGCCACCCCTTCGAGCGTCGAGCCTGCAGGAGGGGAGCTGGCTCCCGAGGAGCCCGCTTTTTCCTATGAAGAGGAGAACGTTTTCGGTGACGTGAGCCCCGAGGTATTCGCGGCCGCCACCGATGTCGGCACCGCCGGGCCGGGAGAGGGGGAGTCCACCGACATTACCTTCGAGTTCGAGGATGAAACCGTGGCCGATTCCTTGGGCCTTGCTCCCGACGAGAAGGTGGATGAGTCGTTCGATCTCGGCGAGATCGATTTCGGAATCGAGGATTCCGGTGAGGGTGAGGAGCCCCCGGCATCGGCGGGAGAGTTCTCCTTCCCGGATAGTGCAGGGCCTGCGGCGTCTGCGGCGCCGGCGCAGCCTTCCGCCCCTCCCGAACCCGAACCGGTTCCCCCTCCCGTTGTCCCGTTCGGTGAGGAGGAGCTGCCCCCCCTTACCATAAGCTCGCGGCGAAAGGGGCAGTCGATTCTGCCCGCCGCCGTTATTGCCGTCTCCGTTCTGGTGATCGTCGCCCTGGCTGGTGCCGGATTTTATTTCTTCAAAGAGGGACCTGCGGCCCTGGACCGCCTCGGCATCGGCTTTGTGGCGGGGTGGATCGGTATGGAGACCCGTGAGGAAGGCGGGATCGGCATCGATAAGGTCCGGGGCGCCTACCTCAAGAATGTGGAGGTGGGGGAGGTCTTCGTCATCAGGGGGGATGCCGTCAACAACTACCGCAAGCCGCGGGCGGCGATCCAGGTGAAGGGGGCGCTGCTCGGGAAAGGGGGCCAGGTCCTGCTCCAGAAGGTTGCTTTCTGCGGTAACAATCTTTCCGACGAGCAGATTCAGACCCTGCCGTTTGCCAAGATCGACGCGGCCATGAATAACCAGTTCGGCGATTCCCTTGCGAATCTCGGCGTCCAGCCCGCCCGGCGGATTCCCTTCGTTGTGGTGTTGCGGGGGGTGCCGAAGGATGCGATCGATTACAGCGTGGAGGTGGTCGGTTCCACGGTCGCGAGCCAGTAGCCAGTGGGGGAATTTCATGGGCGGTGCACTGGATGGCCCGGCAGGTCAGGCCCTACGCGCACGGAATGAAGGAAAAAATAAAGCCGGTCAGGGAATCTCCTGACCGGCTTTACCGTCTGCAGAGAAAAACTTAGGCGTGGATAGCGCTGACGGGGCAGGTGTCTACGCAGGCGCCGCAGTCGATGCAGGTGTCGGCGTCGATGACATGCTTGCCGCCTTGCTCGCTGATAGCGCTCACGGGGCAGGAATCGTCGCAGGCGCCGCAGTTGGTGCAGTCGTCGTTGATGGAGTGGGCCACGGTTCAACCTCCTTGTAGGATTCTGTCCTGGGACAGTTTTCCGGCTAACATAACATGCGATTTTCAAAAAGTCTAGCCGAAAGGTTGAGAGGGGGTTTGGTCCCGGATAAAATAAACTTGAATTTGCCCCCTCTGTATTGTATATGTAAAAAACAGTTTTATTTCTGCTCTCTTCATGCGTCTTTTCCTTGCAAATCATATTGAAATTTCTGGTTTTAATCTGGTTTAACGATTTTTATTTTCGCTCAATCGGGAGGATGTGATGGTTATACTTGCCCTCAACTGCGGCAGCTCTTCGGTGAAGTACCAGCTGTTCGACTGGGAACGGAAGGAGGTCGTGGCCAAGGGAATGGTGGAACGGGTGATCATCGGCGACTCGTTCATCATGCACGAGGTGCCCGGCCGCGAGACCTACCGCAAGGACTCCGAGTGTCCGGATCACAAGATTGCCATCGACCTGATCATCAAGACCCTTACCGATCCCGAGCAGGGGGTCCTTAAGGAGATCGGCGAGATCTCGGCTGTCGGCCACCGGGTCGTGCATGGCGGCGAGATGTTCACCCGTTCGGTCCTGATCGACGAGAAGGTCCTCGATGCGGTCAAGGAAGTCCAGCATCTGGCACCGCTCCACAACCCCCCCAACATTGCCGGGATCGAGGCGGCCCAGGCGGTTCTCCCCGACGTTCCCCACGTGGCGATCTTCGACACCGCGTTCCACCAGACCATGCCGGAGCATGCCTATCTCTATCCGCTTCCCTACGAGTGGTACGAGAATTACGGGGTGCGTCGCTACGGCTTTCACGGTACCTCGCACCTCTACGTCTCGAAGCGGGCCGCGGTGCTCCTCGGCAAGAAGCCGGCGGATTGCAACATCATTACCATGCATATCGGCAACGGCGTCTCCCACTGCGCCATCAGGGGAGGGATTTCGGTCGACACGAGCATGGGACTCACCCCCCTGGAGGGAGCGGTGATGGGGACGCGGTGCGGCGACATCGATCCGGCCATCCCCGCGTTCATGATGCAGAAGGAGAACCTCTCGGCCAAGGAGATCGACAGCATCCTCAACAAGAAGAGCGGGGTGCTCGGGATCACCGGCCGTTACACCGACCGGCGCGACGTGATCGAGAACGCCGCCAACGGCGACAAGCGGTGCAAGGTGGCCCTCGATATCGAGGCGTACCGGCTCAAGAAGTATATCGGCACCTACATGGCGGCCCTCGGGCGACTCGACGCGGTCGTCTTCACCGCCGGGGTCGGCGAGATGGGGTGGCCGATCCGGGAGCGGACCCTCGAAGGGTTGGAATGGCTCGGCATCAAGCTCGACAAGGAGCGGAACAAGTCGGCCATGACCCGGAAGCGCGAGACCCTCATCACCACCGACGATTCCCCGGTCAAGGTCTACGTCATCCCCACCGACGAGGAGCTGGTCTTCACCGAGGACGTGGTCGCCATCCTCAACGGCACCTACACCGACCACATGCAGTTCGACTACTCGTTCGCCCGGGCCGATTTCGTCCGAAAATAGCCTGCGACTCAAGCTGTAACGGTGGAACAGCAAAGGCCGCCGGGGTATTCCCGGCGGCCTTTGTGCGTTTCCTGCGGACTACGGGGCGGCACTGCATGATGCCGCCGCCCCGGTGATTTCTACCCCTGGGCCTGCACCGCCGTGATGGCGGCCACGTTGACGATGTCCTCGACGGAGCAGCCGCGGGAGAGGTCGTTGACCGGCTTGGCCAGCCCCTGGATGATGGGACCGATCGCCTCGGCGCCGGCCACCCGCTCCACGAGCTTGTAGGCGATGTTGCCGGCATCGAGGTCGGGGAAGACGAGAACGTTGGCCTTCCCCGCCACGGTGCTGCCGGGGGCCTTGCGCTCGCCGACCTTGGGGAGGAGCGCCGCATCGGCCTGGAGCTCGCCGTCGATCCGGAGCTTCGGGTCGATCCCCCTGGCGATCTCGATCGCCTGAAGGACCTTGTCCACGTCGGGGTGCGTGGCGCTCCCCTTGGTGGAGAAGGAGAGCATGGCCACCCGGGCGTCCACGTCGAGGAACGCCTTGCAGTTCTTGGCGGTGGCCACGGCGATCTCCGCCAGGGCTTGGGAATCTGGGTTGGGGTTTACGGCGCAGTCGGCGAAGAGGATGATGCCGTTCTCGCCGAAGCTCGGCGTCTTCGTCACCATGAAGAAGAACGAGGAGACGGTCTTGATGCCGGCGGCGGGGCCGACGGTCTGGAATGCCGCCTTCAGGACGTTGCCGGTGGTGCCGGTGGCCCCGGCGACCTCGCCGCCGGCGTCTCCCTGGCGGACCATCATCCCGGCGAAGTAGAGGTAGTCGGGGGCGGTGAGGAGTTTGAGTGCTTCGTCCCTGGTGAGCCCCTTGCTCTTGCGCAGCTCCACCAGCGCGTCGGCGTATTCCTGCAGTTTCGGCGAGGTCGCCGGATCGATCACCTCCACCCCGGAGAGGTCGGCGCCCAGTTCGGCGGCTTTGCCGGCGATTGCCGCGGGGGTGCCGAGCATGACCACTTTGGCCAAACCCTGTTCCACAATCTGCTGGGCGGCCGCGTACATGCGATCGTCATAGCTCTCCGGCAAAACGATGGTCTGCAGGTTTTTCCGGGCCTTCGCCCTGATTTGGTCCATCAAGCTCATGGCGTTCCTCCTGGTGTGGGGTTAAAACAAGATTATACTGTATAGCGCAAGAGGGAGACGGGGGTCAACAAAAAACACCCCCTCGTACGGCATTCCCGGGGCCGGACGAAGGGGTGTTTTTCAGCTCAATGCGTGGAGTTGCACTCGTCTTTGATGTGGTCCAGGAGGGTGACGATCGTGGCTGAGATTTCCTCCATCTCGCGGTAGATCTTTTCCGCCCGCCCCCGGTCGCCGGCGTTGCAGGCGGTCGCCGCCTCGCGGGCCAGGGCGTGGATCCGTTCGTGGGGGGCGTCGATGGCCCGGAAGCTCGGCGCGCTGCCGCACAGGTTCTTCCCTTCGCCGTCGTACCACTTGCCGAAGCGGCAGTTGTGGTGGTCCGGAATCTGCCCCGCATCGATCTTCTTGTTGCCGCTGAGGCAGGAGCCGAGCCTGTTGACGAAGATCCGGTGGTCGGTCTTGGCCAGTTCCAGCATGAACAGCCCGCTTACTTCGGTCTTGAAACCGACGGTACTGGTGCGGATCTCCTCGTCGATCCCCGACAGGCGGTAGACGGCGTCCTTGACCTCGGCGGACATCCGTTCCATGGCGGCCGCCGACGCGGAGGTCTTTTCGATGTCCTGCGCCATCTCCTGGGCCGTGGCCGACTGCTGCTCCACCGCCGTGGCGATCCGGGTGATCTGGTCGCGGGCATTGCCCGCCTCGTCGAGGATGTGGCGCAGCGAGGCCCCCACTTCCCCGATATAGTCGGTGGCGCGTCCCACCTCTCCGGAGGCCTCGGCCATGGAGCGGCGGGTCAGGGCCGATTCCTTCTGCACGGCGCCGATCTTGGCGGATATCTCCGCGGTTGCCTTGACGGTCCGCTCCGCCAGCCTGCGGACCTCGTCGGCCACCACCGAGAAGCCGCGGCCGTGCTCGCCGGCCCGGGCCGCCTCGATGGAGGCGTTGAGGGCGAGGAGATTGGTCTGGTCGGCGATGTCGTTGATGACCGTGACGATATCGCCGATCTCGGCGGCGCTGCCGTTTAGCCGGTCGATCATCGCCGACAGGCCGGCGGTGGCGCTGTGGACCCGCTCGATCGTCTCGACGGCGCCGTCGGCCCGCTCCTTTCCCGCCAGGGCGGTCCGCATGGTCTCCGCGGAGGTTTCGGCAGCCACGGCGGCGTTGCCGGCCGCGTCGTTGATGGTCTGGCTCATCTCCTCGGCGGCGGTGGCGATCCGGGACGCCTGCAGCGACTGCTCCCGGGCGGCGACGGCCGTCTGCTCCGCCTTCTCCTTCACCGTATCGACAATGGAAACGACGTGATTGATGGCGGTGAAGATCCGGTTGATCATCTCGTTCAGGGAGCAGGCCATCCTGTTGACGTCCCGGGCGAGCTGACCGAACTCGTCGTTACTCTCGTCGTCGATGTGGATGCGCAGATCGCCGTTGGCCACCAGGTTTACCTTTCCCGTCAGGTCGGCGAGGTTGCGGGTGATGTTCTTGGCGACGATCCAGGAAGTGAGCAGGATCAGCAGGAAGATCGCCACGGCGGCCGCCGCGAAGCGGATGGCGTTATGCCAGAAAAGGGCGTTGACGTCGTCGAGATAGATGCCGCTGCCGATGATCCAGCCCCACGGCGCGAATCCCTTCACGTAGGAGACCTTGAGCACCGGTTCGGAAAAGCCCGGCTTTGGCCAGAGGTAGTAGACGAACCCCCCATTCTTGCTCCTGACGGTGTCGACGAACTCGACGAAGAGCTTCTTCCCTTGCGGGTCCTTGAAGTCGGAAAGGTTTTTGCCGTCCAGTTCCGGCTTGTAGGGGTGCATCACCATGGTCGGCTGCATGTCGTTGATCCAGAAGTACTCCTTCTCCTCGTAGCGCAGGCCCTTGATGGCCGCGATGGCGGCGGCCTTCGCCTCCTGCTCCGAAAGTTTCCCTTCTGCCGCCAGCTTCTGGAAGTGGCCGAGGAGCGTGTGGGCCGTTTCCACCAGGTGGCGGGTCTTGAGCTCCTTTTCCCGCATCATGTCCTGCCTCAGAAAGAGCAGCGACATGGAGACAAGAACCGCGATCCCTGCGAGGGCGCTCAGGATGATCATCCAGAGCTTCTTTCGCACCTTCAGGTTTTTCAGTTTCATTTGCTTTTTCCCTCCATGCTCACTTCATGAGTTGTCACCATTCGTCCAAAGTGGCGAGTGACATGATGTTTTATCTTTGTCGAGAAGTCGACCAAGCGGCTGGTAGGTGCTTCGGTTGCTAGAAAGCAAATTCTTTACCAAAAAGGTTGCAGAAATCAAATTAAAATAAAACTATATTTTATTACTTCGTCATTGATGGCGATGGCAGGGTTGTAAACTTCGGTGGAGTCGGGGAAGAGGAATTTTAGCGAGGAAAAATAAAAAATCCCCCGAAGATGGCGGGGGAATGGATGTCAGGTGGGGGCCAGCCGTGCCGGGGGGCCGGTTCTGTCCAGGTGCGGGAGGAAATAGCCCTGTCCCGTCGGCTATTTGACAGATGGGGGGGGGGTCGCGGGGGCGCACTCCCGGGTGTCCCCCTGGATCTTTTCCACGGCGTGGGGGACCGCCGGCCAGACCGCCTCCAGGTTCTCCACCGCTCCCCTGGGGCTCCCCGGCAGGTTGATGATGAGGGTCTCCCCCCGGATGCCGGCCACGGCCCGGGAGATCATGGCGTGGGGGGTCTTCTGGAGGCTTCGCATCCGCATTACCTCGCCGAACCCGGGGATGAGGCGGTCGACGACCTTCATGGTGGCGTCGGGGGTGACGTCCCGGGGGGAGACGCCGGTGCCGCCGGTGGTGAGGATCAGGTCGAACTCCCCCGAATCGGCCCAGGCGCGGAGCGTCTCCTCGATCAGTGCCGCTTCGTCGGGGATGATCGAGGTCCGGACGGTTTCGGCCCCCCGCTCCGCCAGCCAGGAGACAAGCGCCGGACCGCTGGCATCGGCCCGCTCGCCGCGGGCACCCTTGTCGCTCAAGGTCAGTATGGCTGCTTTCATGCCGGCTCCTCCCGTTGCCAGGTGCCGCTCTTTCCCCCCTCCTTGAAGAGGAGGCGGATCTCGCCGATGGTGATCCCCTTGTCGGCACCCTTGCACATGTCGTAGATGGTGAGGGCCGCCACCGCGGCCGAGGTCATCGCCTCCATCTCCACCCCGGTCCGCTCGAAGGCCCGCACCGTCGCCCTGACGGTGACGGTGCCGGCGGCGGGGTCGGGCTCGAAGTCGACCGCCGCGTGGTGGATCGCCAGCGGGTGGGAGAGGGGGATCAGCTCGGGGGTCTTCTTGGCGGCGGCGATGCCGGCGAGCCGTGCCACGCCGAGGACATCCCCCTTGGTGGTCCGCCCGTCGAGGACGGCGGCGAGGGTTTCGGGCTTCATGGCGACCGTGGCGGCGGCGGTGGCGGTCCGCAGGGTCGGTGCCTTGCCGCTTACGTCCACCATGATCGCCCGTCCCTGGTCGTCGAAGTGGTTGAATGACATGGTAGCTCCTTTCCTACCCCTCCAGCATCTCCACATCGCTGCCGAGAAGGTGCATCTCCACCTCGCTGCCGGCCGGCACCACCGAGGCCTCGCTGGGGAGGACGACGAGGCCGTTGGCCCGGACCATGGTCTTGAGGATCCCGGTATGCTGGTTGCCGGAGGTGGAGGCGACGTAGGTGCCGTCTTCCACCGTCACCTGCACCCGGAGGAAGTTGATCTTCCCCGGCTTCTTGCGCGCTTCCTCCTTGAGGAGCGCCTTGACGAAGGGCTTCAGCACCCGGCGGTGCCCCATCATCTTCAGCAGGGCCGGGCGGGCGAACTCCTCGAAGGTGACCATGGTGGAGACCGGGTTCCCGGGGAGGGAGAAGACCGGCCTGGTGCCGTGCATCCCGAAGGCGGTGGGTCCCCCGGGCTTGATGTCGACCTTCCAGAAGACCTGCTCCACCCCCAGTTCGGCGAGGACGTCGCGGACGAGGTCCCGGTCGCCGGCGGAGACCCCGGCGGAGGTGATGAGGGCATCGGCCCGCAGCCCCTCGGTCATCTTCTCCCGGTGGCTTTCCCGGTTGTCGCGGGCGATGCCGAGGATGACCGGCTCGGCGCCGCAGTCGCGTACGGCGGCGGCCAGTGACAGGGTGTTGGAGTTGACGATCTTCCCCGGCACCGGCGGCTCCCCCAGCTCGATCAGCTCGTCGCCGGTGGAGAGGATGGCGACCCGCGCCTTGCGGTAGACCGGGACGATCGCCTTGCCGAAGGAGGCGAGCATGCTGATCTCGGGGGGGCGGATCAGGGTACCGGCCGGGATGATCACCTCGCCGGTCGCCACGTCCTCCCCCCTGAAGCGGATATGCTGGCGGGGGGTGACCGGGGCCGTAACCGTCACGGTCTCGCCGCTCCCTTCGGTCTCCTCCACGGGGACCACGGCGTCGCAGCCGGGGGGGAGCGGGGCGCCGGTCATGATCCGGATGGCGCACCCCGGCTCCACGGCGCCGCAGACCTCGCCCCCGGCCGGGATGTAGCCGGTCACCCGCAGGGAGACCGGGATGGCGCTGCAGTCGGCGGCGCGTACGGCAAAGCCGTCCATGGCCGAGTTGTCGCACAGGGGCATGTCCCACGGCGCGACGATCTCCTCGGCGATGACGCGCCCCAGGGATTCGAGCACCCCG
>JAJZUC010000043.1 GCA_021847245.1 Deltaproteobacteria bacterium
CTCGAAGGTCTCCTTCATCTTGTCGCGCTTGTTGCGCTTCATGTAGGTAATGGCGAGCATCCCCATGGCGACCCAGTTCTTGTTGAACGACTTTTCCAGATAGGGAAAGGCGTTGCTGAAATCGCGCTTGAGATAGTAGATCATGCCGATCTGGGCGTTGATCTGCCCCTCCACATACATCTGCCACCTGGCGTAGCGGAACGCCTCCTTGAGCTCGCGGATCGACTTCTCCACGCGCTGCGCCTGGAGGTCGCGGTTCGCGGTCTCCATCACCTCCAGGACCTTCTTCATGATGATGCGGGAGATGAGGAGGAACGATCCTCCGAAGAGGACGATGCCGACGAGGATTGCCCACCACCAGGAGGAGGCGCCGGCGGAAAGGATGATGACAAGGATGGCGGCGAGGGCGACGCCGCCGGAGATCAGGAAGTTATACATAGTAAGTGATGTTCCTTTCGTGTCAGTCGGCTCAAGATGACTCCGATCATCGGCGAAGCGGCTAGCCGTTCTCGTCCCCGTTCGGCACGGGAACCATCGCCCCCTTCTTCTCGACATACTTGGCGACGATGATCCGTTTGCCGGGGCGAAGCGCCAGCTTCCCCTTCAGGTTGTTCCACGCCGCCAGGATGCGGGAGGAGATGTTGAACCGCTTCGAAAGGGAGGCGATGGTGTCTCCCCTCTTCACGGTGTAGTACTTGTGGAACTCCCTGGAGCTCTCTTTGCGCGGGGGCTCGGCCCTGGCGACCTTCACCGCCTCGTACTCCTCGGGGGCTGCCGGAACCGGCACGAGGATCGTCCTCTTCCGGAGCTTCTTCCCGACCGGGATCCTGTTCACCTCTGCCAGGGCCTGGGGGGTGGTCCCGTAACGGCGCGCGATCGCCACGAGGGTCTCCTTCTTCCTGAGCCGGTGGCGGGCGTAAACGATCCTCTCCTTGTAACGCTGGTCCTCGGGGACCTTGGCATACCCCTCCTCGAAGAGGTTCTTCGTCCCCTTGGGAACCTTGAGCTCATAATCGGGGTAATTGGGGGGGGTGCACCAGCGCCGCAGCTCCGGATTCAGCTCCTTCACGGAATGGTAGCTCACGCCGCACAGCTTCGCCACCAGCTCCAGGTCGGTGCGGGAGGGAACCGTGACCGTCTCGAACTCGACGGGGGGAAGGTACGCCACATCGGCGAAACCGTATTTGGTCGGCTCCTTGGCGATAATGGCCGCTGCAAGAAGCTTGGGCACGTAATCCTTCGTCTCGCGCTTGAGGTACGATCCCTTGGAGAGCTCCCAGAAATCGCGGGTGTTGTACATGTCTATGGCCCGCAGGATCTTGTTCTCGCCGGCGTTGTAGCCCGCTGCCGCCAGGTACCAGTTGTTGTTGAAGAGCGCGTAAAGCTCCTTCAGATACATGGCAGCGGCCACCGTCGACTTGAGGGGATCGCGGCGCTCGTCGATCCACGGGTCGATCCGGAGCGAGTAACGCTTGCCGGTCCCCGATATGAACTGCCAGGGGCCCACGGCATTGGCCACCGACACGGCGCGGGGGGTGAACCCGCTTTCGATCATCGCCAGGTAGACGAGGTCCTCGGGGAGCCCGTTCTTGCTGAGCACCTCCCGCATCATCGGGATGTAGCGCTCGGAGCGGGAGAGCCAGCGGGTGAACGCCTTGCGCCCCACCGTCTGGAAATAGGTGATGAAATACTCGACCTTGCTGTTGAGGGTGAGGGGGATGTCGGAGTCCGGAAGTTCCTGCTCCGGAAGCTTCAGCTCGAATTCATCGGCGACATCGTTCAGAAGATCGGAGGAAACAAGCTCCGAAGCGGTGGAGTCGGGGATCGCCCGCGGCTGGGACCCGTCCGCCAGCGAGGCGACACGGACGCGGCTCTTCTCCTCTTTCGGCAAGACGCCGGCAAGATCGGGGAGCACGGGGCCGGCGCCGGCCGCTGCCAGTTCCCTGAGCGGCGCGAGCTGGGCTTCGGAGGCAAAGGCTGACGTGGCGAGGGCAATCGTTATGATGAACAGAAGAAGCGTTTTTTTCATGGGGGGAACCTTCCGCGCATGGCCAGTGGCCGGATGTGGGAAGTCGGTGCCGGACGGAAGCCGCAGTATAGAGAAGTCGGGGGAGGCTGTCAAGGTCAGGGGGTATCCGGCGGCTCGCCGTCATCCTCCGCAAGGGGCTCCCAGGGCACCGTCTCCCCCGCCCAGAAGCGGTTTTCCATCTCCCGCAGCAGGGGACCGAGGGTCGCCGGTTCCCGGGCCGAGACCTCCATGGCCCGATAGCGCCGGGCAAGCTGACGCACCTTCATGTGGGCGAGGGGGTTTTTCCGCTTCAGCTCCGGGAGGAGGTCGGACTTGTTGAAGACCACGAGGCGCGGCTTGTCGGCGAGCTTCAGCTCCTCCAGGATCGTCTCCACCTGGTGGATCTGCTCTTCGAGCCGGGGATTGGAGCAGTCGACGAGATGGAGGAGCAGATCGGCGTCCTGCAGCTCCTCCAGGGTCGCCTTGAAGGCCCCCATGAGCGACTTGGGAAGAGAGCGGATGAACCCCACCGTGTCGGTGATGATCACCTCGCGCTCCCGGGGAAAGCGGAGCCGGCGGGTCGAGGTGTCGAGGGTGGCGAAGAGGAGGTTCTCGGTGAAGACCTCGCTCTGCGTCAGGGCGTTGAGCAGGGTCGACTTGCCGGCGTTGGTGTACCCGACAATGGAGACGATGGGAAGCCCCGCCCTCACCCGCCGCTGGCGCCGCTGCTGGCGCCCGCGGGAGAGCTCGTCGAGCTCGCGCTCCAGCTTGGCGATCCGGTCGCGGATCCGCCGCCGGTCGATCTCCAGCTTCGTCTCGCCGGGGCCGCGGCCGCCGATCCCCCCCATGAGCCGCGACATCTGCACCCCGCGCCCCGTGAGCCGGGGGAGGATGTACTTCAGCTGGGCGAGCTCCACCTGCACCTTGCCGTCGAGGCTCGTTGCCCGGCGGGCGAAGATGTCGAGGATCAGCTGGCTGCGGTCGATGAC
Organism: Deltaproteobacteria bacterium; assembly: GCA_021847245.1. Classification (GTDB taxonomy): domain Bacteria; phylum Desulfobacterota; class Desulfuromonadia; order Geobacterales; family Geobacteraceae; genus Geobacter. The sequence continues at coordinate 2,998 of JAJZUC010000043.1, forward strand.
CTTGAGCTCGGTCATCTCCGAGATGGAACGGACCTGGGCGGGGAGCAGCTCCTGGTCGAAGACGAGGAGCGTTGCCCCGAGCTGGAGCGCCCGGATCACCACCTCCCGCATCTTCCCCTCCCCCATCAGGTAGCGGGGGTTGAACTGGCGGGGGCGCTGGATGACCGTATCGAGGACGGCGACGCCGGCGGTCCGGGCGAGCTCCTTCAACTCCTCCAGGGAGTCCTCCGCCTCCTCCCGCGCCTGTTTGGTGACCGAGATGAGGATGGCCCGCTCCTCCCCCCCCTTCACCTCCCGCGCCTCGCTGGAGACCGCGGTTTCGAGCGACTGCTCCAGCGAGGAGACGAAGGAACCGAAATCCATCCGGAACGGGGCAAGGGGCTGGGACGGCTCCACCCGGTACGGATGCCCGGTATGGTCGTCCGGGACTAGGGCGGCGGTCTGGATGGAGAGACGGCGGTCGTCGGGGTGCATCTGGATGATCGCCATGATGTCGAAGCGCAGCAGCGCCAGGTCGGTCAGGTCGTCCTCCGAGAAGGACTCCCCCTTGAGGTGGGTATGGATGAAGCGCAGCCCCCGCAGGAGCCGGCGCCCCAGGGGATAGTCGGAGAGCTCGGGGATGAAGAGCCCCTTCTCGTCGCCGACGATCACGTATTCCACGGCCCCGTGGCGATCGATGAGGACGCCGATCTGCCGGCGGATCTCCCGGGAAAGCTCCACCATCCGCCCCGCGAGCTCGGGGGTGACGAGTTCGTCGGGGGGGACGCGGCGCCGGTAGAGCCGCTCCAGCGCGGCCGTCTGGCTCGGCTTGAGCCCGATGAGGTTGCCGTGCAGTTGTTTGATATCCGTTCTCCGCCCCTCCGGACAATTCGCGCCTTGTCCGGACCTTGCCGGTCCCGGTCCCTGGTCCCGGTTTTCCTACAGCCCGATGATGTTGTAGCCGCTGTCGACGAAGTGGATCTCGCCGGTGACGCCGCTTGAGAGCGAGCTTGCAAGATAGAGCGCCGAGCCCGCCACCTCGTCCTGGGTGATGTTTCGGCGCAGCGGGGCCTTCTGCTCCACGTAGCCGGCGATCTGGTTGAACCCCCCCACCCCCGCCGACGCCAGGGTCTTCAGCGGCCCGGCGGAAATGGCGTTCACGCGGATGCCGTCGCACCCGACCGATTCCGCCAGATAACGGACGCTCATCTCGAGGGCCGCCTTCGCCACCCCCATGACGTTGTAGTTCGGGAATACCTTCTGGCCGCCGTAGTAGGTCAGTGCCAGGACGCTGGCGTCGCGCCCCTTCATGAGGGGGTAGGCTTCCTTCACCATGGCGATCAGGGAGTAGGCGCTGATGTCCATGGCGAGAGCAAATCCCTCGCGGGTGGTGTTGAGGAAAGAGCCCTTGAGCTCCTCCTTGTTGGCGAAGGCGACCGAGTGGACGAGGATGTCCAGCCCCCCCCACGCCTTCCCCACCTCGGCGAACACCTTCTTCAGATCGTCGTCGCTCCGGACGTCGCAGGGGAGCACGAGCTTCGCCCCCACTGCCTCGGCCAGGGGGAAGACCCGCTTGGCCACCGTGTCGTTGGCATAGGTGACCGCCAGCTCCGCCCCCTCACGATGAAACGCCTGGGCAATGGCCCACGCGATGCTTTTTTCATTGGCGACCCCGAAAATTATCGCCTTCTTACCATCCAATAGCCCCATGCGCATTCCTCCTGAAAATCTCCGGCACGCATCCCCGCACCAGCTGTTACCCTTGCCGCAATCGGCCCGGGATGAGGAGATTCACCGCCGGGCCGGATTCGGTGGATAGTAATAAAAAAACCTTTCTTTGGCAAGACATATGGCCGTATTATGGCAAACTGGGAAAAAGGGTGAACGTTATGATCAACACATTCAATGCGGTCATCGAGGGAAGCGAACGGCTGAGCAGCCTGGCCGACGTGGACGAGGTGGTGAAAGGCCTCGCCCGGCTGCTCAAGAGGATTGTCAAGAGCCGGTGGATCGCGGTCTACTTCTTCGACCGGGAGCGCCGGGACTTTGCACCGGCCCGCAGCTACGGCCTCCCCCCCCGCTTCGTCCCGGTCTTCCGGCAGATGCCGCTGACGCCCGAGAAAATACCCCTCCTCAAAGGGATGCTCCGCAAGAAGCAGCATCTCGTCCTGACCGACCCCGGCACCTCGGAACTGATCCCCCCCCAATTCCGTTCCCTGCTCGCCAACCTGACCCTGCTCGCCGTGCCGATGGTGGCCCGCAACCAGGTGATCGGCGCGGTATTCGTCGCCCGCACCCGCGAGCTGCCGGCCTTCTCCGAAGAGGAGGTGGCCGTGATCCGCGACCTGGTCGGCCACGCGGCCCTGGTGGTCTCCCACATCCAGCTCTTTGACGAATCCCTCGACATGGCCCTCGACCTTGCGGGGCGGATCGACGTGATCCTCACCCTTGACGAGATCAACAAGGCGATCTCGTCGTCGCTCTCCCGCAAACGGATCATGGAGACCGCCATCGGCCAGATCGAGCGGATCACCCGCTGCGAGTTCGTGTCGATCCTCCAGACCGAAGGGGAGGATCTCGTGGTCATGGCCTCCCGCGCCGAAGAGTTCCCGGTCCCCGAAGCCCTCCAGGCCGGGGCCCGGCTTCCCCGTGGGCGCTGCGCCGCCTGGAACGCCCGTCGAAGCGGCAAGAGCACCTGCGTCGCCTATCTGACAAGATCCGGAAACCTCGGGGTGGTCGACCGGATGCTCTTCGCCACCGGCATCAGGTCGCTCCTCGCCGTTCCCCTGATCGCACGCGACGAGGTGACGGGGGTCCTCCTCCTCGGCGACACCGATCCGGGGAAATTTGCGCGCCAGGAGACCTTCACCATCGAGAAGATCGCCTCCCAGATGGCGGTGGCCCTGGAAAACGCCCGGCTCTACGAGGATATGCGGAACCTCTTCATCAACACCGTGGCGAGCCTCGCCAACGCCATCGACGCCAAGAGTCCCTGGACCAAGGGGCATTCCGAGCGGGTCATGCGGATCTCCGCCCGCATTGCCACCGAAATGGGGCTTCCGGAAGAGATGGTGGAGCGGGTCAGACTCGGCGGACTTCTCCACGACATCGGCAAGATCGGGGTGATCGAGGCGGTCCTGGAGAAACCGGCCATCCTCTCGGAAGACGAGTTCCCGCCGCTGCGCTCCCACCCCGAGAAGGGAGTCGCCATCCTCGCCCCCATCGAACAGCTGCGCGATGTGCTGCCGGCCATCCTCCACCACCACGAAAGGTTCGACGGCAGTGGCTACCCCCACGGACTCAAGGGTGAGGAGATTCCGCTGTCGGCCCGGATCGTGGCGGTTGCCGACTCCTTCGACGCCATGGTCTCGGAACGCCCCTACAAGAAAGGGTACGGCATCGGCGAGGCGCTTGCCGAGCTGCGCGCCTGCGCCGGGAGCCACTTCGACCCGAAGGTGGTGGAATGCTTCTGCCGCTATGTGGAGCGAACCATGGGGGATGCGTTGGAAGGAGAGGTCCGGGAGGCGATGAGGAGGATGGCGGGAAACTGAGACGACGGACCTACTCCCCCTCTGTCGCAGGGGAGTCCGAAGGGGAGACGGCTTTTTCCCGGCCCGCCTCGGCACCGTTTTCGGCGGCGGCGAGGCGCTCCTCCAGGCGGGCTAGCCGCTGGTCCACCGACTCCAGGAGGATGACGGCCCGCTCCACCCTCCCCTTCACGGCAAAGACCACGAACGGCATGACGAACCAGATCACGGCCAGAAACAGCCCGAGAATCGACATCATCACCATGAAACCGCCGAAGATTTCCATGCTCCCCCCATTTTCCGCGAGATCGACGCCCGCAGGGTAATCCCCCCCGCCCCAAAAGTCAATTCTCCTGTTTTTCCGGCCCGTTTCATGTTTAGGGAACGGTGAAGATTTCTCTTGCCTTTTTCATCCCCCATGCTACTATGCCCAAATTTTAAGCAACCCAGACGATCAATGCGCGACACCATGCCCAAATCCCTTGCCATCGGCTCCCTGACCCTGGAAAACAATCTCGTGCTCGCCCCCATGGCGGGGATCACCAACCTGCCGATGAGGCTGCTGGCGCGAGAGCAGGGTGCCGCCCTCTGCTTCACCGAAATGGTGAGCGTCAACGGCCTCGTGCGCGACGGCCGCAAGAGCTTCGACCTGGTGCGGACCATCGCCGCGGACCGCCCCCTCGGCGTCCAGCTCTTCGGCGACGACCCGGAGACAGTGGCCGAAGGGGCGCGGCTCGTGGAGGCCAACGCCGACCTCATCGACATCAACATGGGGTGCCCGGTCAAGAAGGTGGTCGGCACCGGCGCCGGAAGCGCCCTGCTGCTGGAACCGGCGAAGGTCCGGGCCCTCGTGCGGGCCGTGCGGCGGGCGACGCGGCTCCCCGTCACGGTGAAGATCAGGAGCGGCTGGAGCTGCGAAGAACCGAACTTCCTGGAGATCGCCCGCATCGCCGAGGAAGAGGGATGCGACGCCATCACCCTCCACCCCCGGAGCCGGTCGCAGATGTTCGAGGGGCGCGCCGACTGGGCGCATATCGCCGAACTGAAAAGGGCCGTCGCAGTCCCGGTCATCGGAAGCGGCGACCTCTTCACCGCCGCCGACATCGCCGCCATGCTGGAAGATACCGGCTGCGACGGGGTAATGGTGGCCCGGGGCGCCCTCGGCAACCCCTGGATCTTCAGCCAGGCCCTTGAAATCCTCGCGGGCCGCGGGGCGACGGCGCCTTCGCCGGACGAGCGGCTCCGGGTGGCGCTGCGGCACCTGGAGCTCTTCATCGAGGCGGCCGGAGAGCGGGTGGCGCTGCGGGAGATGCGCAAGCACCTCTCCTGGTACTCCCACGGGGTCCCCGGCGCGGCCCAGTTCCGCAAGGAGATCAACACCATCGAGGGCAAAGGCGCCCTCCTCGAAGCGCTTCGCCGCTTCTTCACCCCGGAGGCGCCATGACCCAGGAAGAGAAGACCCGGGAGTTTTACGCCAACATCATCGACAGCGTCGGCGACGGCGTGATCGTCATCGACACCGCCGGGCGGGTCGCCCTCATGAACCCGGCGGCGGAGGAGATCACCGGCATCTCCCGCCGCCAGGCCCAGGGAAACCCCTTTTCGGCCCTCTTCAAGGAGACGGAGATCCTCCGGGAGATGGTGGAAAAGACCGCCGCCACCGGCATGAGCATCTCGGACCACGAGAACATCGTCATCCGCAAGGCGAAGCAGCTCACCCCCGTCTCCGCCACCACCTGCCCCCTCATGCTCGCCAGCGGCGAGATGACCGGCACGATCCTGGTCCTGCGGGACCTGACGAGCATCCGGGACCTGGAGGACGCGGTGCGCCACGCCGACCGGCTCTCGACCCTCGGGACCCTGGCGGCGGGGCTCGCCCACGAGATCAAGAACCCCCTCGGCGGGATCAAGGGGGCGGCCCAGCTCCTCGACCTGGAACTTCCGGCGGAGAGCGAGCTCCGGGACAACGTCCGGATCATGGTGCGGGAAGTGGAGCGGGTCAACCGGATCGTGGAGGAACTCCTGGCCCTCGCCTCGCCGCGGCGGCTCACCCTGGCGCCGGTGAACCTCCACAAGGTCCTCGGCGACATCGTCACGCTCCAGAAACGGGCCACCGAGGGGCGCAAGATCAGCTTCCTGCAGCAGTTCGACCCGAGCATCCCGCCGATCCTGGTCGACGAGGGGCTCCTGACCCAGCTCTTCCTGAACCTGATCAAGAACGCCGTGGAGGCGGTGGACGACGGCGGCCTCGTCCGGATCACGAGCCGCGTCATCTCCGACTACAGCATGACCCAGAAGGGGGAGCGCCGCTCCCGCCTGGTGGCCGTCGAGGTGAGCGACGACGGCCCCGGCATCCCGAAGGAGCAACTGGATCAGCTCTTCACCCCGTTCTTCACCACCAAGGCAAAGGGAACGGGGCTCGGCCTCGCCATCTGCCAGAAGATCGTCTCTGAGCACCGGGGGATGATCAAGGTGGATTCGGACCCCGGGAAGGGAACGACCTTTACGGTGATGGTACCGTTGATTCAGTAAGAATAATCAGGTTGAAGGCCCCTTCAGCCTTCAGTCTCTTCAGCCCTTGACCAGAGGTTTCCATGTTACTCAACCGCATACTTGTAGCCGATGACGAAGAGAGCATGCGCTGGGTCCTTTCCAAGGCCCTGCGCAAGAAGGGGTTCACTGTGGACCTGGCCCGCGATGGCGAGGAGGCGCTGCGCCTCATCCAGGCAAACCCCTACGACCTGGCGATCCTCGACATCAAGATGCCGGGCCTCTCGGGGCTGGAGCTCCTCGACAAGGTGAGGGAGCTCAAAAGCGATCTCCTCATGGTGATCATGACCGCCGAGGCCTCCATGAAGAACGCCGTGGAGGCGATGAAGCGCGGCGCCTACGACTACATCACCAAACCGTTCGACCTGGACGTGATCGACGCCATCATCGAGAAGGTGAGCAAGGCCCGGGAGCTCACCTCCCAGATGTCGGTCCTGAAGGAGGAGCTGAAGGAGCGCTACCTCCTGGAGAAGAACATCATCGGCAACTCGCCGGCCATGCGGGAGATCTACAAGACCATCGGCAAGGTGGCGCCGAGCGACATCACCGTCCTCGTCCAGGGGGAATCGGGGACCGGCAAGGAGCTCATCGCCCGGGCGATCCACTTCAACTCCAAGCGGATCGGCAAGCCGTTCATCGCCCTCAACTGCGCCGCCATCCCGAAGGAACTACTGGAGAGCGAGCTCTTCGGCTTCGAAAAGGGGGCCTTCACCGGCGCCACCGAGCGCAAGCTCGGCAAGTTCGAGCAGGCCAACGGCGGCACCATCTTTCTCGACGAGATCGGCGACATGCCCCTCGATCTCCAGGCGAAGATCCTCCGGGTCCTCCAGGAGAAGGAGGTGACCCGCACCGGCGGGAGCCAGAACATCGCCGTCGATGTCCGGATCGTGGCAGCCACCAACCAGAATCTGGAGGAACTGGCGCGAAAAAAACAGTTCCGGGAGGATCTCTTCTACCGCCTCAACGTGGTGCCGCTTCAACTCGTGCCGCTGCGGGAGCGCAAAGAGGACATCCCGCTGCTGGTGGAATACTTCCTCAAGAAGACCTGCGCCGAGCTGGAGGTGGCGACGCGCTCCTGCTCCCCGGAGGCGATGGCGCTCCTCACCACCTACGGCTGGCCGGGTAACATCCGGGAGCTGGAAAACACCATCAAGCGGGCGGTGATCCTCTCTTCCGATCCGCTCCTGACCCCGGCGGACTTCCCGGGGCTGCGGGCCCAGCGCGGCGGCGAAACTGCGGCAACCGACGAGCTCTCCCTGGAGGCCATCGTCGACATGAAACTGCGGGTGAGTCTCACCAATCTCGACAAGATGGAGACCGGCGACATCTACAACCTGGTCCTGCGTCAGATCGAGCGCCCCCTGGTACGGTTCGTTCTGGAGAAGACCCGCGGCAACCAGGTGAAAGCCGCCGACATCCTCGGCATCAACCGCAACACCCTCCGGAAAAAGATCCAGGAACTGGGGATCGAACTCCGGAAAGAGTAAGAACTTATCCGATAAGTTCTAAGTGAAAGGAGGGATTAGCACATGGGAGTGATGGAGACGTTCTTTCTCGACAGGAATCAGGCGGTGCTGGTGGTGATCGACGTGCAGGAGAAGCTCTGCCTCGCCATGGATCAGGAGGTGCTCGCCCAGCTGACCCGCAACACCGGCATCCTGCTGGAGGCGGCCCGGGAGCTCGGCATCCCGGTCATCGCCACCGAACAGTACGTGAAGGGACTTGGCTGCACCGTGCCGGAGCTGCGGGAGAAGTTCGAAGGGAGCGCTTACGAGAAGATGGCCTTCAGCTGCTGCGGCGACCAGGCGTTTCTGAACCGCCTGGCGGAACTGGGGCGCAAGCAGGTCATCGTCACCGGCATGGAGACCCACGTCTGCGTCCTCCAGACGGTGCTGGAGCTCCGGGAGCGGGGATACCACGTGCACCTCGTCAAGGACGCGGTCATGAGCCGGAAGAAGGGAAACTGGAAGGTGGGGATCAATGCCGCGGCCGCCGCCGGCGCCGTCGTCACCTCCACCGAGGCGGCGCTCTTCCAGCTCCTGCGCGTGGCCGGGACCGAGGAATTCAAGAAACTGTCGAAGCTGGTGCGCTGACTCCTCCCGCACCAGGGATAGATACGAAAAAAGCCGTCCCGGCAGGGGACGGCTTTTTTCATGCGGCTTTCGCAATGGTGCCCCGTTAGAACGGGATCGCCACCTTGACGGCGACGCCATTCACGAGGGGATCGATCTGCTGCGTGATCCGCCGCAGCTGCTCCTTCGGAACCTCCTGGGGGAGATAGTCGTTGTAGCTCACATCGACCGAAACCCCGCCGCGAAACACCATGCTCACGTCCCCGGCGCTGTTGGCCGCCAGCACCCCGGCAACCCCCTTTCCCTTCGCCCGGGGCGGGACTCCGGGGCCACCCACCACCTCCTGCTGAACGGAGCGGGTAAGGGTCACCACCGGCACCGCCCCCGTCTCCTGCGCCCCGGCGGCACCCGCCGCCAGCATCGCAACGACCAGCATCATCCCTGCCGCCACACTTCGATAATACTGCCGGAGAGCCCCCATGGCCCGCCTCCTTCGCCGGCACCGGCGGCAATAAAAAAGCCGGGGCCGCATAATGTCGTGTGACATTTCGGCAACCCGGCTGTCTCGATGAGACCCTGTAGGCTTTCCGCCCCATCCTCGCGGATGGTTTAGTATTATCGTGTATCACTTGTTGATGTCGTTTGTCCTGAACGTTGCAATCGGCATGCCGTTGCTTGGCAAAACAACATCAAACAGGTAACAGCAGCGTCACACGCGGTTTCCCGCGGGATCGGCTCGCTGGCGCCGCCCGCCCGGTGACGAAAAAACGTCCGCCGGGTGACCGAAAGGGTCGGCGATCAGGCGATGAGCCGCCGCGCGATGACGTCATGGCTCAGCCAGACGACCGGGGCCTCCGGCGCCCAGGAGTAGTCGAACATCAGGCGCCCCACCGCCTGGAAGACCGCCCGGGAAAGCTCCGCGCAGACGACGTTCTTCGGGTCGGCGCTCATCGCCATGAGCTCGTCGGAAGCTGAGAGCATGAGCGCCGCCTGCTCCGGCGTGTTGTGGTGGGGCCATTCCTCGAACCGGCCGAACTGCGCCATGAGCGGCGCGCCGAGGTAGGCGTCGGCCTTCGCCAACAGCACTTCGAGGGTGGCTCCCTCGGCGAGAAGCCCCTGGCACCCCTTCCAGATCGCCTCGGCCGCCGCGCCTCCCCCTTCCTTCTTCAGGGCGGCGAGAAGCGGATAGAGGGAGATCTCCACCCCGAGGAACAGGGCGCTGGAGTTGGTCTGGATCTCGGGAGAGTTGTAGACCGTCGCCTTCACCCCCCCCCGCCACGCCTTTTCGGCCACCTGTTCGAGACGGATCTTGGCCCATCCCTGGAGATAGGGGGTGTACGACTGCCAGCGGTATTCGCCCCCCACCAGGACACCGCAACCGTGGTACCCGTAGGCGGTGTAGGCGACCTTCCCCCCCTCCCCTTCCAGGCGGGTGCGGAGAGGGGCCGTGGCGGCGATCAGGGCATCGAAGGTATCGGCCGTCACCTCGTCGAAGGAGAGGGAACAGAGCCGCCCCACGTCGGAGTTCCAGAAGAGCTCGGAAGAGAGGTAGCGCTCCCCCTGCCCCTTGAAGACCCGGTTCAGCAGCGGCATCAGGGTGCGGGCCCGGGGGATGCCGCCGGCCATGGTGTGGGCCACGAGGAGATTCGCCCCGGCGGGGACGAGCCTCTCCAGCTCCTGTGCGAAGGTGGCGAGATTGGCGCGGAAGCGGGCGAGCCCCTTCAGCCGCGACTCCTCGATGGCCGCCATGTCGAGCTTAGTTTCGGCCACCGAATCGGGCTTCACCCCCTTGAGGCGGTCGGCGGGGGTAAGGCCGTCGGCGGCGGGCTCCAGGTCGAACCCCGCCTCCAGCGGGATGTTAATGATCTTCCCCCCCAGGTTCGCCTCGGCCTCAGCCAGCTCCTCCGGGGTCAGGGGACGCAAGGGGCCGTTGTTGTCGCGGCGGCCGACGGTGGCGCCTACGATGGTCATGCCGGCCCTTTTCGCCTCGTCGACGATGCCGTTGGCGTAACCGCGGCCGAAGAGCTCGCCGAAGAGGACGAAGACATCGCCCTTCCGATAGCCGGCGGCGGCGGGAAGTTGCTGGAGGGGATTGTACTGGGTCATGAAAACTCCTTTATCGGTTCGACGTCAACGTTCAAGGGTCGACGATGAACATCGAACGTTGAACTTGTTTCATTCCTTCTCGTCCGAGACATCCACGATCAGGCCGCGGCCGAAGCAGACCCCCCGCTTCGCCCCCTTGATGAAGTCGAGGAGGTAGCGGACGTCGGCGGTGACGGTGAGGGTGCGCTCCGCCTCGGCCAGGGCGTTCTGCATGTTGAGCCCGGAGAGGAAGAGGAGCTTGAAGGCGTTCTTGAGGGCGCGGATGCGGGCCTGGTCGAAGCCGTTTCGCCGCAGCCCCACCAGGTTCAGGGCCTTCACCGTGTGGGTGTCGTCCATGATGCAGAAGGGGGGGACGTCGCGGGAGGTGCGGGAGAGCCCCCGCATCATGGCGAACTTCCCGATCCGGATGAACTGGTGGACCACGCAGTTCCCCGAGATGATCGCCCGGTCCTCGACGATCACGTGTCCCGCCAGGAGCGCCCCGCCGGCGAGGATGATGTTGTTACCCACCTCGCAGTTGTGGGCCACGTGGGACTGGACCATGAAGAAGTTGTTGTCGCCGACCACCGTCTTCGTTCCCGGGCGGTTCCCGCGGTGGATGGTGGCGTACTCGCGGATGATGTTGCCGTTGCCGACGATGGTCCAGCTCTCCTCCCCCTTGTAGCCGAAATCCTGGGGGTCGTGGCCGACGATGGCGCCGTAGTGGATCGTGTTGTTCTCGCCGATCGTCGTCCAGGGGCCGACCACGGCGTTGGCCATGATCCGCGTGCCGGCGCCGACGGAGGAGTGGTCCCCCACCACCACGTTGGGGCCGATCTCGACGCCGGGGGCGATCGTTGCGGTGGGGCTGATCTGGGCGGATGGATGGATCATTGGAAACCTCGTGGTTCGGAATGGTGTTTCTCCCGGTTCTCGAACTTGGTGTACTGGCCGTTGAACAAAAGCCGCACGGTGCCGATGGGGCCGTTACGCTGCTTGCCGATGATGATCTCGGCGTCCCTGTCGTGCTCCTTGGTGCAGGAGCCGTCGCGCTTCTTGCAGTCGTCGCAGTAGACTGCGTCGCGGTAGACGAACATGATCACGTCGGCGTCCTGCTCGATGGCCCCCGATTCCCGCAGGTCGCTCATGATGGGGCGCTTGTCGGTGCGGCTCTCCAGGCTGCGGTTGAGCTGGGAGAGGGCCACCACCGGCACCTCCAGTTCCTTGGCCAGGGCCTTCAGCGAGCGGGAGATCTCCGAGATCTCCTGCTGGCGCGACTCGATGTTGGCGCTTCCCCGCATGAGCTGGAGGTAGTCGACCACGATCAGCCCCAGGCCGTGCTCCGCCTTGAGGCGCCTCGCCTTGGCCCGCATCTCCATGACCGGAATCGCCGGGGTATCGTCGATGAACATCTGCGCCTTGGCGAGCTTGTCGGCGCCGTGGGTCAGTTTGTGCCAGTCGGTGTCGATCAGATGGCCAGTCCGCAGCCGGCTCGCGTCCACCCGCGACTCGGAGCAGAGCAGCCGCATGACGAGCGACTCCTTGCTCATCTCCAGCGAGAAGATGGCAGCCGGCGCCGGCGGATCGGCATGGGCCGCGGCGTACTGGGCGATGTTCAGGGCGAAGGCGGTCTTCCCCATGGAGGGGCGGCCGGCGATGATGATAAGATCCCCCTTCTGGAAGCCGGCGGTCATCTCGTCCAGGTCGTAGAAGCCGGTGGGGGTGCCGGTGACCGCCTGCTTCTTCTCGTAGAGGGACTCGATATGCTTGAAGGTGTCCTTCAGGATCGTGCCGACCGGGGTGAAGGCGGGGCGGAGCTTGTTGTCCGAGATCTCGAAGATCGTCTTCTGGGCGGAGTCGAGAAGCTCCTCCATCCCGGTCTCCCCCTCGTACCCCCGGGTGACGATGTCGGTGGCGGCGGTAATGAGGCGCCGGGTGATCGACTTCTCCTTCACGATCTTGCAGTAGTAGGCGATGTTGGCGGCGGTCGGGACGTAATCGACCAGGGTGGCGAGGTAGGCGCCCCCCCCCACCTCTTCCAGCTCCCCCTTGCGTTTCAGGATGTCGGTGAGGGTGATCAGGTCGCACGGTTCGTTGCGGGTGGAGAGATCCACCATGGCGCGGAAGATCTTGCGGTGCGATTCCCGGTAGAGGTCGTCGGCCTCGATGGTCTCCAGCGCCCGGTTGATCGCCTCGTTTTCGAGGAGGATGCCGCCGAGGATCGACATCTCGGCCTCCAGGCTCTGGGGAGGGACTTTTCTCAGATCGACTGCGGACATGGCCTACCTTGGGAAGAAACGGTGAAAGAAAATATGCGGGAAGGGGGTACTATACCGCGCGATGGAGTGCCGGGTCAACGATTTTGACCGCGGCGCCCCTTTCTGCCGAAGTCACGGGAAAAGCCGCAAAAACAAAAACAGCCGGGCAGAAGCCGGCTGTTTTTGCTCGAATTCGTTCGGTTGTCGCGCCGGGATCAGTCGCAGTCCTCGCGCCAGAGGCACTGCTCCTGCCCGCAGGTTGCCGCCTTCCCTTCGGCGAAGCAGTCGGTGTTCCCCTCGGCGCGCTGAATGGCCTTGACCAGTTCGGCCTTTTTCATGGTGCCGCTCTTGACACCCCGCTGCTTGGCGATCTCCTTGAGTTCCTGCATCTTCATGGTTTTCCTCCCCGTGATGTTGTTATCCCGCCTTTTCCAGCATTACGGCACAATGTCCGAACTGTGTGGCAATCGTTTAACATTTACCAGAGGATTCACAGGTCCGCAACTCTCCCGGGCGCTCATTTTTCGTCGGTTCCCCCTTCTTCCATCCCCTCCCGGTAGATGGTTACCATGCTTTTCCCCCGCCTCTTGCTGACGTACATCGCCTCGTCCGCCCTGGCCATAACGTCCTGCACATCGACGCCGTCATCGGGATACGAGGCGATCCCCGCCGAAAGCGTCGTCATGAGCCTCTTGCCGTCGTGCTCGAAGGGGGTATCGCGCATCTGGACGATGAGCCGCTGCACCGCGGCCTCGATATCATGCTTGCCGGCCTCCACATACATTGATGGCGAACTCATCCCCGCCGTAGCGGGCGGCAATGTCGGTGCAGCGGATACACTGCGTGATCAGGCGGGCCGTGTGGCGGATCAGCTCGGTGCCGGCGAAGTGGCCGTGGACGTCGTTGATCTTCTTCAGGTTGTCGGCATCGAGCATGCAGATGGTGAACGGCCGGTGATAACGCTTGGCGAGCTTCTCCTGGATCTCCGCCAGGTGGAAGAAGTTGCGCATGTTGCTGAGCCCCGTTACCTCGTCGGTGAGGGAGAGCTTTTCGATCTCCCTGCGGGCGTGCTCCGCCTCGCCGGAGAGCATCGCCCCCAGGTGGGCGATCAGCAGGAAGGGAAAGAGCTGGAGGAGATACCCCACCGTATCCCTCCTGCTGGCGAAGAGCCCGAGGAGCTCCCCCGAGCTGAGCAGTACGTAGGAGGAGATGGCGAGCCCTGCCATGAAATAGGTGACCCGCCTCCGCTGGGTAAGGAAGGTGGCCATCAGCACCAGGTAGATAAGCGATACGAAGGGGCTCGTCGCCTTCCCCGTGAACCAGGAAACACCGACGATGAAGAGAAGGAAAATCATCAGGTCGGTGAGGGTCTTGCCCCGGCTCGACGTCCCCCGCAGGATCAGGTAGCGGGCCGCCATGTTGTAAGCGAGGAGGAAGAAACAGAAGAGGGCGAGGATCGTGGCGCTTCGCTCGTCCGGCCCCATCAGCTTCATGTCCAGCAGGACAAGCGCGATCAGCAGCCACGAGATGCTCCCCATGATCCGGTCGTATCCGGCGTAGCGCCCCGTTTCATCCAGGGGATGCCGGTCTTTGTGCTCCGTCTCTGCCATATCCCTCCCCGCCACCCGGGATTTGTTAGTATCTCATCGGCAGCGGCCTCCGGAAGTTGAGCGTTTTCTGAACCTGTCCGCCAACTTCCCTCTCGACAAATTGACATTTTTTAAATAAGATTTCGCCGTATACAGTATGCAAACCCGTCATTTCCCCCCCATGAAAGGAGAGCAGACGATGTCCACCAAGCCGTTCGTCTACCAGGACCCCTTCCCCCTCGCCAAGGAAAGCACCAGGTACCGCAAGATCGAGGGCTCCGAGAAGCATGTGACCGTCGAGCAGTTCGCCGGCAAGGAGGTGCTGCGGGTCTGCCCCGAGGCGCTCGCCATCATCGCCAACGAGGCGATGCGCGACGTCTCCTTCCTGCTTCGCCCCGAGCACAACGAGTCGGTGGCCAAGATCCTCCGCGACCCGGAAGCGTCCCAGAACGATAAAGGGGTGGCGCTCGCCTTCCTGCGCAACGCCGAGATCGCCGCCCAGTTCGAACTGCCGGTCTGCCAGGACACCGGCACCGCCACCATCATCGCCAAGAAGGGGCAGCAGGTCTGGACCGGCGGCAGGGACGAGGAGTACCTCTCCAAGGGGGTCTACAAGACCTACACCGAGGAAAACCTCCGCTACTCCCAGACCGTGGCGCTGGACATGTACGAGGAGATCAACACCGGCACCAACCTCCCGGCCCAGATCGACATCCAGGCCGTGGACGGCGACGCCTACAAGTTCCTCTTCATGGCCAAGGGAGGGGGCTCCGCCAACAAGACCTCCCTCTTCCAGGAAACCAAGGCGCTCCTCACCCCGGAGAAGCTGGAGAAGTTCCTCGTCGACAAGATGAAGTACCTCGGCACCGCCGCCTGCCCGCCTTACCACATCGCCGTCGTCGTCGGCGGCACCTCCGCCGACGCCTGCATGAAGGCGGTGAAGCTCGCCAGCGCCAAGTACTACGACGATCTCCCGACCAAGGGGAACGAGTACGGCCAGGCGTTCCGCGACCTGGAACTGGAGGAGAAGCTCCTGCAGGCCGCCTACAAGCTCGGCATCGGCGCCCAGTTCGGCGGCAAGTACTTCGCCCACGACGTCCGGGTCATCCGCCTGCCGCGCCACGGCGCCTCCTGCCCCGTGGGGATGGCGGTCTCCTGCTCCGCCGACCGCAACATCAAGGCGAAGATCACCCGCGACGGGATCTTCGTCGAAGAGCTCGACCGCAACCCGGGTCGCCTCATCCCCGAGCAGTACCGCGGCAAGCACGAGCACGGCGTCAAGATCGACCTCAACCAGCCGATGAAGGAGATCCTCGCCGAGCTCAGCAAGTACCCGGTGGCGACGCCGCTGCTCCTGAACGGCACCATCGTCGTCGGCCGCGACATCGCCCACGCCAAGTTCAAGGAGATCATCGACGCCGGCAAGCCGGTTCCCGAGTATCTCCTCAAGCACCCGATCTACTACGCCGGCCCGGCCAAGACCCCGCCGGGCAAGCCCTCCGGCTCCTTCGGCCCCACCACCGCCGGCCGGATGGACTCCTACGTCGACCTCCTCCAGTCCAAGGGGGCGAGCATGATCATGATCGCCAAGGGGAACCGGAGCCAGCAGGTGACCGACGCCTGCAAGAAGTACGGCGGCTTCTACCTCGGCTCCATCGGCGGCCCCGCCGCGGTCCTGGCCGAGG
Source organism: Deltaproteobacteria bacterium (assembly GCA_021847245.1). Classification (GTDB taxonomy): domain Bacteria; phylum Desulfobacterota; class Desulfuromonadia; order Geobacterales; family Geobacteraceae; genus Geobacter. Next base: position 18,743 of record JAJZUC010000043.1, read on the forward strand.
AAAACATCAAGAAGGTCGAGTGCATCGACTTCCCCGAACTGGGGATGGAAGCGGTCTGGAAGATCGAGGTGGAGAACTTCCCGGCCTTCATCCTGGTGGACGACAAGGGGAACGACTTTTTCAAGCAGTTGGGGCTGTAGTCCCCGACCCCACGAAAAAGCCCCCGGTTGCTTGTGCAGCCGGGGGCTTTTTACATTTACGCCGGGGGACGCAGCGGCAATACGAAACGAAACCGCGCCCCTCGGGATTCATCCCTGCTCCCTGCCTAACCGCTTCCCCGATCATCCGGTCATCTTCAACAGAATCCGCATCGTCCATCCCAGCCTCGCACCATGGTGCCCACTGCAGGCGCTTAGAGTCAATGGCTTTTCTGCGCCGCCCGCTGCGGAAACAGGCACAGACTTATCAGGATAACGCCGAGAAGCACCGCCGATGCCGAGTAACGGCTTAAGGCAAGCCCTCCGGCGCTGGCCGGTTTGTCAAGCAGGTCACCGACCACGGCCCCGAGGGGGCGGGTCAGGATGAATGCCGCCCAGAACAGTGTCGTCCGGGAGATGCGTGTCCCGTAGTATGCGGCAACGACAACCGCCAGCAGAAGGCCGAAAACAACGGCGCCGTTCGTGTATCCAAGTCCGGCCGTATCCGCGGTCCAGTCCCCGAGCGCGGTGCCAAGGGTCTGGGAAAACATGATCGTCACCCAATAAAACACCTCGGCCCTTGTTGTCCGCACCGTATCAACGGAGACGGAGCCCATGGCCCGGTACCAGACGAACAGGGACGCCATCAGCAGGGCAAACAGCAATGATGTGCCGCCGGCATAGCCGATCCCCAACGAACGATCGGCAAAATCGGCCAGGGTGGTACCCACCGTTGTCGTGGCAATGATGGTCGTCCAGTATAACAGCGGGTGATAGCGCCTTGCAGAGACCTGGACGGTAACGGCGACGGCAAACAGCGCCGCAAATATCGCCGTTCCAACCAGATAACCCAGGTTCAGCGACATCGAAACCGCGTCCCCTCCGGTTTCACCCAGCGTGGTTGCTGCTATCTTGATGATCCAGAAGATCAGCGTCGCCTCGGGAACCTTGCTGAGACTTTTTTCAACAGCGGCATTCATGGGACCTCCTTGATGTTCGTTGCTGATCATTCCGCCACCCAGCCGCGCCGTGCAGGCGGAAGCGCCCACCGGGCGGCGGGTTGCAAGAACCGGACGGAAGCAGCGGGGAATGGCCCTTCGCTAGTCTTCCCTGTCGTGGCCGTCGTCACGGTCGGCCTTGTCCCTGGACAAGGCGAGTACCTTGCCCATGGCCGCATCGACGGCAACGTCGTAAGTAGTGCCGTTGGCAACTACCTCAACATCGTAGACCCACCCCTTGCTGCTCGACTCCAGCTCCGCCCGTACCGCCTGTCCGTGCAGCCGCTGTTCCGCCGCCTGGACCGCCTGGACCAGCGATACCTTGGCATGACTGGTGACGAGCGCGTCGTTTTCCTGCGGTTTTGCGGCATGGGCCGCAAGGACGCCGACCGTGGAAAGGGCTGCCAACGTGATTCCTGCCTTGATTGCTCGTTTCATGGGTGTTACCTCCTGTTCTGATTACCGCAGCCATGCTGCGTGATTCAGACGTTAACAGGAGAAACTTAGCTGAGAATTAGGAAGGGAAATTTTTTCGAAAAAATGAAACCGACATGGCGAAAAGATCATGATCGCCAAGGGGGACTCACCCCTCCAGGCTCTTCTCCAGATAGTAGGCATAGTTCCCCTCATAGACACGCATCTCGCCATGGTCGACCTCGATCACCCGGTTCACCAGGGAGCGGAGAAAGTGACGGTCGTGGCTGACGAGGACCACGGTGCCGGCGAAGTTCTGCAAGGCGTCGAGCAGGATCTCCCGCGACCGGATGTCCAGGTGGTTGGTCGGTTCGTCCAGCACCAGGAAGTTCACCGGCCGGCCCAGGAGCGTCGCCAGAACCACGCGGCTCCTCTCGCCGCCGGAGAGGTTCTCGATCCGCTTGTCCACGGCGTCGCCCGGAAAGAGGAAGGCCGCCAGGAGGTTGCGGATGACGCCGATGTTAGCCAGGGGCATGGCCTCCTGGACGGTCTCGAAGACCGTTTTCTTCGGGTCGAGGACCTCCATGGCATGCTGGCTGAAATAGCCGAGCTCCATATTGGCCCCGAGGGAGACGCTGCCGGCGGTGGGCTCCGTCTGGCCCGCCAGCACCTTGAGGAAGGTGGACTTCCCCGCGCCGTTCACCCCGACGACGGCGATCTTGTTCAGCCGGCGGATGATCCCCGACACGCCGCCGAAGACCGGCTTCTCTTTCCCATCCGGGGTCTGCCAGACCTTACCCAGATTATCCATCACCACCACATCCTCGCCGCTGCGGGGCGGTTCGCCGAACTCGAAGCGCACGACCCGCTCCTCGGCGGGGATCTCGATCCGATCGATCTTCTCCAGCTTCTTCACCCGCGACTGGACCTGGGCCGCATGGGAGGCCCGGGCGGCGAAGCGGGCGATGAACTCCTCCTCCTTGGCGAGCATCTCCTGCTGGCGCTTGTGGCTCGCCAGGAGCTGTTCGCGGCGGATGTCGCGCTCCCGCTCGTAGAAATCGTAGTTGCCGCCGTAGGTGGTCACTGTCCGGTTGGCCACCTCGATGATCCGCGTTACGATCCGGTTCATGAAGTCCCGGTCGTGGCTCGTCATGAGGAGCGCGCCGTCGAATTCGCCTGCCAGCCACTCCTCCAGCCAGATGATCGACTCCACGTCCAGGTGGTTGGTCGGCTCGTCCAGCAGCAATACGTCCGGCTTCAGGGTCAGGATCTTCGCCAGGGCGATCCGCATCTTCCAGCCGCCGCTGAACGACTCCACCGGATGGCGGAAGCGGTCCGGACCGATGCCGAGGCCGGTCAGCACCGCCTGGGCACGGCTGTCCAGGTCGTACCCCCCCCGGTGCTCGAACTCTTCCATGGCAGCACCGTAGCGCTCCAGAAGCTCCGCCATGGCGTCATCGGACTGGGGCTCGCACATGGCGGCCTCCATCTCCTTCAGCTCTGCGGCAAGCCGCACCGTGTCCGCCGCCCCGGCCATCACCTCCTCCAGGGCGGAGCGGCCGGCCATCTCCCCCACGTCCTGGGAGAAGTAGCCGATGGTGGTCTTTTTGGCGCAGGTCATCTCGCCGGCATCCACCTCCTCCTCGCCGGTGATGATCCGGAAGATGGTGGTTTTGCCGGCGCCGTTGGGGCCCACGAGGCCGGTGCGGGTGCCGGGAAGGATCTGGAAGCTGGCGTCGCGGAACAGAACCTGGGCGCCATGCTGTTTGGTGATGTTCGAGAGGTGGATCATTTGACCGCTCCGTGCATGAATTTGAAAGCTGAAGCAGTTAGCACGGGAGCCGCTACGGAGCAACTTAATTTTTTTCGTTTCGTGCCGGCGGCCGGTTTTGGGCTTGACAGCCACGGGAGAGATAACGTATACAAAACAGCCGATTTCGATGCCCGTGCCATTCTCGCCCGTTTCACCCCCCTGCAAGCCTCATCCCTTATTCTTCCCCGGCTTCAAGACCCGATCAGGTTATGGCGGACGGCCCTCATCCCCCCATTCACATCCCACAGAAAGAGAGAACCATGATCAACCTGAAACCCGAAGTCGTCGCCCAGCTCGAACGCGTGCTCGGCTCCGTCGAAATGCTCCTTCCCCGGGCGGTCAAGCCGATCGACTGGGCCTCCTGCTCCGCCGCCAACTGGCGCCGCCACTCCTTTTCCGGCTTCCTCGAACCGGTCCGGG
>JAJZUC010000044.1 GCA_021847245.1 Deltaproteobacteria bacterium
TCTCGAGGTCAACCTGTTCGAGAAAAAGCCCATTTCATCGCTGGTTGCGGAAGCTCTTAAGCGAAATTCCGACCCTGTCACCAGCAACCAACTGTATTTATTCAACTATTAACCGGACAGTAGTGGGCCTGGAGCACAAATACGGAATCGGGTTTTGACTTTCTGACCATCGGTGCGAATCGGCGGATTCCGTTAGAAATGGATGGGGTGAAACTGGTTTCGTTTCTGCCGGAGAATGTCGAAAAGCAGGTTGCTGAACCATGATGTGGCACGTACTAAAAGTTGGTAGATTTGAGCTCTTTGAAAATTGAACGTAAATTCAAAGAGGTAGAAGAAGTGTGTTCCCCGCAGGCGCGGGGATGAACCGGTGATAACCCGCCAATCGACCGGGGCAAAAGCGTGTTCCCCGCAGGCGCGGGGATGAACCGGCGCAGCGGTGGAACGGAGTGACATCCGTCTGGTGTTCCCCGCAGGCGCGGGGATGAACCGGAAGGGCAGGCCGCGACCTCTGCCACTCCGGCGTGTTCCCCGCAGGCGCGGGGATGAACCGAGCGCGTCGAATACCGCGAGCGGTCCGGTCGGGTGTTCCCCGCAGGCGCGGGGATGAACCGCGGAGAAAGCCAGAACCCAAAAAAGGTATCAAGTGTTCCCCGCAGGCGCGGGGATGAACCGAGCTGGCCGAGAAGCTGAAAGCCGGGCAGATTGTGTTCCCCGCAGGCGCGGGGATGAACCGCGGGGCTCCTGGATGGTCCCTTGCGACGAAACGTGTTCCCCGCAGGCGCGGGGATGAACCGCGGAGGCCGCTTTTTCTTTTGCGATCGGGGAGGTGTTCCCCGCAGGCGCGGGGATGAACCGAAGGCTACGCCGCCGCCTAGAACTATCCGCGCGTGTTCCCCGCAGGCGCGGGGATGAACCGTTTGACCTTCGCAGTCCGGCCGACGACCTTCCGTGTTCCCCGCAGGCGCGGGGATGAACCGGGTAATGAATACGATCCGGTGGGCCGCGCTGCGTGTTCCCCGCAGGCGCGGGGATGAACCGCTGGAGAAGGCGATGAGGACCTCGAAAACCTCGTGTTCCCCGCAGGCGCGGGGATGAACCGGCGTCACCGATGCCGAGATCCTCGTGCTGGATGTGTTCCCCGCAGGCGCGGGGATGAACCGCGTTTGGCGCCGGTCTGGTGCAGGGGATGCAGGTGTTCCCCGCAGGCGCGGGGATGAACCGGTTTGGGGCAAGTCGGTAGTTTCTCGGCTGTTGTGTTCCCCGCAGGCGCGGGGATGAACCGCGAGCCTTGGCGCACAAAATCGGTGCACCCGAGTGTTCCCCGCAGGCGCGGGGATGAACCGTGATGGAAACGTGCGTATCAGATCGCTGCCGCGTGTTCCCCGCAGGCGCGGGGATGAACCGGGTCGCAACGGCAAAACTGAAATGGGACAGCGGTGTTCCCCGCAGGCGCGGGGATGAACCGACGACTAAGCATCGCAGCGTGCTGGTTATGCCGTGTTCCCCGCAGGCGCGGGGATGAACCGCTTTTGCGCCTGCGCCATGATGGAGACGTATTGTGTTCCCCGCAGGCGCGGGGATGAACCGACAAATTTCGGCACGACCCTTTATACCCTGATGTGTTCCCCGCAGGCGCGGGGATGAACCGCTGATGCAAGCCCAACAGGCATGGATTGTGTGGTGTTCCCCGCAGGCGCGGGGATGAACCGGAGGAGAAGCGGTTTCCAAAGCGGAGGCCGCTGTGTTCCCCGCAGGCGCGGGGATGAACCGAAGAGCGCTCGCTCTTGAGGGAGGCAATCCTGGTGTTCCCCGCAGGCGCGGGGATGAACCGACGCTCTTTCGTGGTTGTGAAGGCGGATGCCAGTGTTCCCCGCAGGCGCGGGGATGAACCGCCGAGAAACTGTAACGAGAACTGTCCGGGAAAGTGTTCCCCGCAGGCGCGGGGATGAACCGTGAGTGAATTGATCGTCGTGGGTAATTTCCACGTGTTCCCCGCAGGCGCGGGGATGAACCGGTCACGATGTGGACCACACAGACCTATACTTCGTGTTCCCCGCAGGCGCGGGGATGAACCGCTTGTACGAGTGCTTGACGAGCGTCTTGAGGCGTGTTCCCCGCAGGCGCGGGGATGAACCGGTAGCAGGGATGGCTGCAAAAACTCTTCCCTCGTGTTCCCCGCAGGCGCGGGGATGAACCGATTTCCCGCACCGTCGAGACCACTGCCGACAAGTGTTCCCCGCAGGCGCGGGGATGAACCGATAGGAAGTCAGCCGGTTTTCGTGGGTCTTCAGTGTTCCCCGCAGGCGCGGGGATGAACCGTGATACCTTTCCGACTCAGGCGTCAATTTATTGTGTTCCCCGCAGGCGCGGGGATGAACCGGAGGATTCAGGATGATTGCAGCACTCTTCGTGGTGTTCCCCGCAGGCGCGGGGATGAACCGCAACAGGGAATGATTGTGGAGGTTATCTTGGAGGTGTTCCCCGCAGGCGCGGGGATGAACTGGCGGGCCTCTCGATGGCAGAAGCGGCCAGGTTGTGTTCCCCGCAGGCGCGGGGATGAACCGCCGCACTCAGAGAAATATCGGCGACTCCTCTGGTGTTCCCCGCAGGCGCGGGGATGAACCGATCGGAGCAACCCGCCACCGGAGTAAACAGAGGTGTTCCCCGCAGGCGCGGGGATGAACCGGGCGTCCAGCTCCAGGCCCGCGCCTCGCTGGAGTGTTCCCCGCAGGCGCGGGGATGAACCGGCAGCCGAGGGGCAGTCGTACCGGATCAGCTCGTGTTCCCCGCAGGCGCGGGGATGAACCGTGAGGAGGTAAGAAACCATGTTGGCCTATCCCGTGTTCCCCGCAGGCGCGGGGATGAACCGAAAGAACTGATCGAAGCGGTAGCGGTTGAGGCGTGTTCCCCGCAGGCGCGGGGATGAACCGGTGCGGTACGGTCGAATCAGGAGCGGGCGGTTGTGTTCCCCGCAGGCGCGGGGATGAACCGAAGTCGCAATTGACTGGACGGAGACAAGACTTGTGTTCCCCGCAGGCGCGGGGATGAACCGCTGGAGGAGTTTCTCGACATCACCGACGGCACGTGTTCCCCGCAGGCGCGGGGATGAACCGCCGACAAGGTGGAGCATGACTTGAAGGTTGCGGTGTTCCCCGCAGACGCGGGGATGAACCGGATGTGAACGCCGTGAAGGTCCGCGTGGATGAGCGTTCCCCGCAGACGCGGGGATGAACTGTGATAAACTTATGACCGATTACCCAACACGAACCGCCAGGAGTTGTGTGCGAGCATGTCCCAACAGGAACCGTCCAAGGAGTTTGTCGAGGTCGACATCACCATCCACGTCTTTTCCGTGTCGGCGACCATGGTCGGCGTCTGCCTCACGGTCATCGGCCTGTTTTTCATAAGCCGGCGGCTCTCCCATGTGAAAAGCTTCGGAGAGAAAATGCTGGCCCTTGACGCCCTGCTGTTTCTCGCCTCGTGCCTTCTGTCGTACATCGCATTGCGGGCGCGGAAAAAGGGGCGGCAGCACAGGATCGAGAGGATTTCGGAGGAGATATTCTTCACCGGCCTTGCCTTTATGGCGATCATCTGCGTATTCATCGTGTACGAGCTGATTTGAGGACCACCCCGGGCAGTTTCGCGGACCACGTCGCTGATCTGCTGGCCGCTTCCCGCTCCCCTGTTCCACCCCACGCCGCGATGGCGAAAATCCTTTTGTAATTGAGCCGGAAAACCGTTACAGTTTGCATACTTTAATCTTGCGCCACTCAAGGGGACGTATGCGGCACCTGAGTGCAATAAGACCGTGTACCAGTGCCGGATTCCTCCTGGGCCTCCTCCTTCTCTTCGCCGCCCCCTCTTTCGGGGAGGTGAGGCGCCTGCCGTCCGTGCTGGTCCTCAATTCCTACGATGTCGGCTACGACTGGTCCGATCGGGAGACCGACGGCGTGCGCGCCACGTTTGAAGCATCCTTTCCCGGCGAAGATTTCTACATAGAGCACCTCGACACCAAGAAATTCCCCCAGAAGCGCCATTTTCCCCGCCAAGCCGGGCTCATTGCCGAAAAGTACCGCCGGATCCCGCTGGACGTGGTCATTGCCATGGACAACGCCGCGCTGGAGTTTGCCCTTCGCTACCGCCGCGCTATATGCCCCCGAAGCAGCATCGTCTTCTGCGGCATCAACGATTTCACGCCGGCGATGATCGCCGGAGAGCGCAACATCACGGGGGTGGCCGAATTCCACGACTCGGTCGGCACCATCGCCCTGGCCCTCGGGCTCCATCCGGGCACAAAAGAGGTTGTCGTCATCCATGACCATACCGATACCGGCCTCGCCATGCGCCACGAGGTGGCAGCGCAGGCGAAGCGCTTCGCCCCGGCAACGCTGCGGTTTTTCGAGGCAATGCCCATGGAGGCGCTGCTGGAGAAACTCAGGCGCCTCCCTCCGGATCGGCTCGTGGTGATGCTTTCCTATTCGGTCGACCAGACGGGGAGAACTTTTACCCAGGCCGAGGCGGCCCGACTGGTCAGCGAGGCTTCGCCCGTGCCGGTTTACGGCGTCCACGCCGAACAGCTCGGCCATGGCGTGGTCGGTGGGCTCATGATGGGGGGCGATGCCCAGGGGAAGGCGGCGGCCGGGATGGCGGTGCGGATCCTCCGGGGGGAATCGGCCGGGACGATCCCGGTAATTGCCACCTCCATGTCGCGCCCCCTGTTCGATTACCGGCTCCTGAAACGCTTCGACATCGCCCCCTCCTTCCTCCCCCCCGGAGCCACGCTCATCAACCGCCCGGTGCCGTTTTACGAGACGCATAAGGGGATATTCTGGGGAGGGCTCTCGGCCATCGCCGTTCTTGTGACGTTCGTCATTACGCTAAGCAACGCCATCAATCGCCGCAAACAGAGTGAGGAGGAGATCCGCAGGCTCAATGCGGAGCTGGAGGAGCGGGTCCGGAGACGAACCGCCCAACTGGAGGAGGCCAACACGGCCCTTCAGCAGGAGATCGCGCAGAGAGAACAGGCACAAAAAGAGATCATCAGCCTCAATGCGGATCTGTTGCGGCAGAAAGGTGCCCTGGAAACGGTCAACAGGGAACTGGAGTCCTTCAGCTACTCGGTATCCCACGACCTCCAGGCGCCGCTGCGCAACATCGCCGGCTTCAGCGCCATTATCATGGAGGATTACGGAGAGCGCCTCGACGCGGAAGGGAAGGATTACCTGGAGAGGATCGTCGCCGGCTGCAGGCGGATGGCAAGCCTGATTGACGATCTCCTCGTGCTTGCAAGGGTGACGCGCCTGACACCCCGGAAAGAGACGGTGGACCTCAGCGTCCTTTCACGGCAGATTGTCGAGGAACTCAAGGCGGGTGAGCCCGTGCGGCGTGTCCAGACCACAGTCGCCGACGGGATGGTGATCCGCGGCGACCCCACCCTCATGGGGACCGTGATGGAGAATCTGCTGGGCAATGCCTGGAAATACACCCGGAACACGGAAGACGCCCGCATCGAGGTCGGCTGCAGCAGCCGGGACGGAGAGACGGTCTACTTTGTCCGGGACAATGGCGCCGGGTTTGACATGCGTTACGGGGACAAACTGTTCGGCGCCTTCCAGCGTCTCCACTCCCCCGCGGAATACGAGGGGTCGGGGATCGGCCTGGCAACGGTCCAGCGCATCATCCATCGCCATGGTGGCTCCGTCTGGGCCGACGCCGAGGTGGGGAAAGGGGCCACGTTCTACTTCAGTTTGACGTAAGCAACGACCGATGGGATGCCCGCTCTGCCTTCCGAACTACGGCATCCGCGGGCTCAGGGGGCGAACGCCGCAGGCGGTTCCCCGGGGCGGCATGACCGCGAACCGGAGGGGAAGGCCGCACGCTGCGCTGCGTCGAGGCGGCTGCGCCGGACGACGGCGAAGCGGGCGACCACCCCGTCGCGCTCGTCGTCGATCCCTATGCCGCAGAGATCGTGGAGACCGCCGAAGCGCACATCCCCTCCCACCAGGGCACGGAACCTCCCCTCCCTGAGAAGCTGATAGCCGTCGAAATGGGTCCACACCTGCTGCTCCCCCCAGCCGTACCTCTGGCCGAGACGGCAGTATACATCGTGGGGGATGCAGACGAGCCGAAACTCCCGCGGATCGAGCCCCAGGTCGCTCCGCAGCAGCGCCGGCCCCCGTTCCAGCAGGGAGCGCTCGAGCTGCAGGCGGGAGAGCGCACGCCGCCGGTCGAAACCGAGTGCTGTCACCAGTGCCGCCGGGGAATCCGCTTCGTCCCCTTCGGCAAACTCCTCCACCAGCACCTCCTCCTCGACCATATAAGGGAGATAGCGGCCGCCGGAGGAGGTGACGAACGGATGGAGGGTGAACAGCTCGATCTTCTCGCGGAGGGCCCGGGAGAACGACTCCGCCGCGGGGGGGAGGGGGACGTGGATCCGGGCTCCGCCGTCGCGGAGGGAGGCCGCCTCGAAGTGCGTGGGATAGTGGGCCGCCCGGTACAGGCATTCGGATACCTCCAGGGCGGGGGCGAGCCGCGCCGGCGCCAGGCCTAATCGCTGCGCCCGCTTCAGGGCATCGGCGGGAAACGGCATGGTGAGTTCGCCACCCCACCGGCCTTCCGGGGGGGTGGCCGCCGGTGCCGGGCGTTCCGCCCCTTCCGCAGTGGCGTCACCCGGTTCCGCCATCGCCTGAAGAAGCGACTCCAGCAGCGCCTCGTCGCCGTTTTCCAGGGCCCGGAGTATCTCCTCCTTCACCGTTTTCGGGTCCTGCCCGAGCCTTTCCGCCCCCACCCCCTCCGATCCGTTCACGACGAGGGTGAGGAAATGGGACCGCCGTGCGCCGTAAAACTCCTCTTCGTCGGCCCCTGCCGCCGCCAGGGCCGCGAGCAGTTCCAGCGCCTTGCCTCGCAAGTCGGCGCGGCTTTCGCCGCCGGCGCCGAAGATGCCCCAGATCCCCGGGGAAAAGAGATCGGGGACGACCGGCGGCGGGTCGTAAACCCGGGTCCCCAGTTCAAGGAGACTCTGCTTTTCGTTCAGTTCGCGTCTCTGGAAGGCGATTTGCGCCGCAAGCCGCCGCAGCGTCTCCCAGTCTCCGTGTTCGACGGCCGTGCGGCTCTGACGCAGCGATTCTTCCAGGAGTGCCGCTCCCTTATTGAGCTGCAGGTATGCCTGGTACGGAAGAAGCCGGGCGAGGAGATCCCGCGCCCGTTCCAGGTAGAGATCGCGGTAGAGCGGGTCGATCCGCGCCATCTCCGCCAGGTGGGACACGGTCGTCTCCGGGGTGCTGTCTTCGAACAGGTGGTTGCCGGCCATGGGAAACCCTCCTCTTTTGCGGGGATCAGTCCACTATTTTTATTATTGCTCCCGCGGTTAAACATGCAAGCTCCCCATGGCGCGGCGCTTCGGACCCTGCCTCCGGAAGAATCCCACGACTTCCGCTTCCCACCGCATTACGACAAAGGAAAGGGCCGGTCTCTGCGACCGACCCTTTGTCGGGGGTTCATGATCGATGCCGCCCTATCTCGTTCCCATCATCCCGCTTACCCCCATCGTTCCGCCGGTCGGCTGCATCCTGCTGCCGGAGTAGTTCCAGAAGTAGTGAAGAGTGGTCATGTTGCGGAACATCCCCGAGTAGTTGCCGAAGCCGCCGGTGGAGGTCATGGCGGCCAGCATCGTCTGCAACTGGGATTGCATGGTGGTCATGAAGGCGCTCCCCATCCCCATTCCCTGATAGGCGTTATTGGCGATCTGGGGGAGGTTCTGGTTGATCTGGCCCATCATGAGCCGGTAGCGCCCCTTGTTCACGCTGCTTCCGCTCATGACGAGTCCTGCCTGGCCTGCCATGAGGGCCGCCATCTGTTGGGCGGTCTGGTGCATGTTCCGATACTGGGTCTGGTACGGCCCCGTCTGGTTGCTCCCCGCCACGTAGTCGCCAAGGAGGTCCATGCCGGCCGGCATGTTGAGCTGGTTTCTCAGCTGGGTCATCGCCTGGGTCATGGTCATCCCGGGGGTGGCCTCCATCTTTTCCCGGACCATGGTCGACAGGGGGCTCACGAAGCTGCCGGCCCCCGCGGGGGCCGACATGACGTAGTCGTTCTGCACCGCCTGGCCGGTGTCCTCATCCACGGTGCTCCCCGCCATGGCACGGACGACCACGGGGTATCTTCCCACGTCGCCGGCCGGGACGGTGAGGGAATAGGTCCCGCCGGGGCCGGTCGTGGTTCTCGGCTCCGTCCCGTCCCACTGGTAGGTGCCGTTTCTGTCGAGGAAGACCTCCGCCCCCCTCAGGTACCCGTCGGCGACAACGCCGCTCACCGTGGCGGTCGGGGCCGTGCCCCCCCCGCCGCCGCACCCGGCGATGATCCCGACGGTTAGAATCGCCGCTGCTGCCGTTACTTTCTTCCACATGGTCTCTTCTCCTTTGCTCGCTTCTGCGAGCGACCTAGAATTCGTAAGAGAGGGCGAGTCCCGTCCCGTAATCGGGGCTCGCCTTCTCGATCCCCTTGGCCAGATAGCCGTCGATGCCGGTATGCTCCGTCAGCTGGTATCTGACCCGCAGCCGCGCCTCCAGGAGGGGCGAGGCCCCCTCGACGGTGGGCGAGCTCCCCTTGACGAAGAGCATCGGGCGGAGCCGCTCGGTGAGCTGGTAGCCGCCGCCGGCGTAGTAGTAAAGGTAATCCTTCACCGCCACGACCGACGATTTCCCCTGGAGGGTATACCCCACCTCACCGTCGGCAAACCAGTCGCCGAACCACTTGGTGAGCTCCACGGCAAAGCCACCGTCAAACGCCCCGGTCCCGAGGAATCTGTTTTTGTCCGCGGTGGGGAATTTTACGTAGAGGTTGGGACGGATGGCTGGGACGTACTTTTCCTCGGTGTAGAGAACGTACCCCGCCCTCAGCTTCACGTCGCCGAGTCCGTACTGGGAAGTGCCGACGCTTTCCGCCGGTGCGGAGGTCCTCAGGCCGGACCCCCCCATGGCGGCCATGACCGAGCCGGTGCCGGCGGGTTGCCCCTGCATCCCCATGAACTGGCCCGCCACGACGGCGCTGGTGCTCTGGTAGATGAAGGGGATCTCCAGGGAGAAATCGAGCCGCTCGGTCGGGTAGACCGCCGCCGTGAACGGCACGTAGAGGGAGTCGGTCCTGATGCCGGTGCCGTATTCCCCCGAGGCGAACTCGAAACCGAGGCCGACGGAATACCCGGGCTCCCCGGCATGGACCCGCGCCGGGAAAAGAAAGATGGTCATGGCGGCAAGGACCGTGAACAGCCTTGCCGATCCGCAGAATTGTTTCACCGTCTGCTCCTTGTCGGGGGGCGGGGCTCAGTGCCTCATCATGCCGCCGCCACCCCCCCGCATCATCCCGCCGCCGGGGCCATGGGACATCATGCCGCCTCTCCCTCCCCACCAGCCGCTTCTCCCCCGCTCGTTCCGGATCACCGCATGGGCGCCGGTGGTCCGGTTGGTGAGGTTCTGCACCATCAGGTAGATTTTCCCGTCCCGCCCCTGGGCCTTGGAACCCTTGGCGGTGACGTCGTCGTTGGGGCGGAGGGAGATCTGCTGCTTCTCCCAGAACGATTTCGGACCGAGGCTGAGGCTGACGATTTCACCGTCTGTCTTGACTTCGACGAAAACGTGCTCCCCTTCGTCGATCCGGGGGGACGATACCACACGCCCCGAGACGGTCGTCACCGTGTTGACGTCGTACCCCTTGTTGAAGTCGAGACCGCTCTTCCCCGGATCATCGCCACCGAAGCCGAAACCGGCCCAGGCGGTGCCGATCACCAGGCAATTCAGGACGACTGCCAGCGTGATGATGGGGGAGAAGCGGTCTCTGCTCATGCTGCACTACTCCTGAACCTTGTTAATTGGTGGTCGTGGCAGGCGAGCCGCTGCCGCTCCTTTGCCCATGCTGCGTGCCGGCGGCGCCCCCTTGCATCCGGTGCTGCGCTCCGGCCCCCTTCATCGTGCCTTGCCCCGTACCGGAGCCGCCGGGGGAGGCCGGCATCTTGCTTCCCTGTCCTCCCTGAGGCATAGCGGAGGCCATCGGACCGCTTCCGGCCATGTTCCCCCCCATCCGGCCGCCCCCCGCGCCGCCGCCGAAAGCGAACGCCTGGGCGGCGAGGGCGAGGGCGGCAACGGTCACCGCCGTGGAAACTGCTGAACGTCTCTTCATCTGAGGATACCTCCTTCGGAGTATTGACCTTCTGGAGGGAGGCAATCCACGGTTCGTGCCAACGGCAACAACTTCGTAACATCCCGATCTTGCCGCCGCTTCACTCTCCCCCGCGGCGCGGGGGCCGGGAAACAGGTGCAAACCTTTGCACTCGGAGGGCAGGGTTTTGCACCTAGAGCAACCCGTGCTCCTTGAGCTTGTACTGGAGCGTGCGCCGGGACATCCCCAGCTCCTCCGCCGTCAGCCGCCGGTTCCCGCCGTGCTTCTGCAGGGCCTTGATGATGAGCTCCCGCTCCGTGGCCTTGAGCACATCCCTGCTCTGTCGCTGCTCCCGCCCCTCCCGCCGCCCCAGTTCCGCCGGGAGGTGGTCGAGCCGGATCAAACCGGTCGCCAGGATGATCGCCCGCTCCATCACGTTCTGCAATTCCCGCACGTTCCCCGGCCAGGGGTACTCCTCCAGCGCCCTCCGCGCCCCGGCGTCGATCCCCCGCGGCTCCTTGCCGAGGTGGTGACTGAAGCGGGTGAGGAAGAAATCGGCCAGCGGGGGGATGGCGTCGCGCCGCTCCCGCAAGGGGGGGAGGTGGATCGGGAAGACGTTCAGGCGGTAGTAGAGATCCTCCCGGAAGCGCCGCTGCGCCACCTCCTCCTGGAGGTTACGGTTGGTGGCGGCGACCACCCGGACGTCCGCCCTGATTTCCCGGTTGCCGCCGACCCGCTCGAAGACCCGCTCCTGGAGGACCCGCAGCAGCTTTGCCTGGAGCGCCAGGGGCATTTCGCCGATTTCGTCGAGAAAGATCGTCCCCCCCCGCGCCAGCTCGAACTTCCCCTGGCGCGCCTGCACCGCCCCCGTAAAGGCTCCCTTCTCGTGACCAAAGAGCTCGCTCTCCAGGAGATGTTCCGGGATGGCGGCACAGTTCAGGGGGATGAAGCCGGCCTTCCCCCTCTGGCTCAGCAGGTGGACCGTTCGCGCCACGAGTTCCTTGCCGGTGCCGCTCTCACCGTAGATGAGGACCGTGGCGGTGGTGGCCGCCACGTCGTGAACCAGTTGCCGCACCTCGTTCATGGCCCTTCCGGCGAAGACCAGCTCCTCGGGGGGGAGACCGGCCGCCTCGGCCTCCTTGAGGGAGCGGTACTCCCGTGCCGTGCCCTGGCTTTCGATTACCCTGTGCACCAGCACGAGAAGGGTGTCGGGGTCGGCAAGGGGCTTGGTGAGGAAGTCCACCGCCCCTTCTTTCATGGCGGCCACCGCTTCCTCCACCTTCCCGAAGGCGGTGAGGAAGATGAACCGGGGGGGGGCGGGATCGTTTCGCGTCTCCCGGAAGAGCTCCAGGCCGCTCTTGCCGGGCATTTTCAGATCCGATATGACGAGGTCGAAAGTTTCGCTGCGCAGGAGTCGAAGGCCCCTCGTCCCGTCCCCGGCGGTTCGTACCTCATGGCCGTCGTCTTCCAGGATCGTCTGCAGAAAAGCTCTGAACGTCTCATCATCCTCTACCAGAAGAATGCGTCCCTTCATGGGTGACTCCCTTCCTTGTGTTGCATAATGCCAGGGAGGACGACGGAAACGGTAGTTCCCCGTGCCGGCGTGCTTTCTACCCGGATCGTTCCTCCCCACTCCTCGATGATCTTCCTGCAAAGGGGAAGCCCCAGCCCCGTCCCCCGGGCCTTTGTCGTGAAAAAGGGCTCGAAGATCCGCCCCATGTCGCCGGGGGCGATGCCCTGGCCGGTGTCGCTCACGGTGATCGTGACCTGTTTCCGGGACTCTTCTGCGGTTATGTGGAGGGTGCCGCCACGGGGCATGGCGTGGAAGGCGTTCTTCATGAGATTGAGCAGCACCTGTCCCAGTTTGTCACGATTGCCGAAGAGCCGCACCTCCCCCTGGCACTCGGGGACGATCGACACCCGTTGTTCTTCTGCTTCGTGACGCACAAGCGATGCCGCCCAGGCGATCGTCTCCCGGAGATCGATTGTGCTCGGCGGAGACGGATCGTTGCCGGCATAGGCCAGAAGATCGTTCACGAGATTCTCCAGGCGGAGGACCTCCCTCACGATACCTGCGGCAAAACCGGCATTGCGCGCTTCCCCGGGCCTTTTTTCGATGACCTGCGCAAACCCCTTGATCCCCGCCAGGGGGTTCCGGATCTCGTGGGCGAGCATGGCGCCCATTTCCCCCAGCTGGGCCAGCCTCTTCCGCCGCTCCATCTCAAGCTGGTGCCGTTCCTCCCGCACGGAAAAGCGGTAGAGGATCGCCAGCAGGACCCATCCCGCGACCAGGAGCGCGAAGAGGACCGCCATGTTGAACTCGGCGCGCCTCACCACCGCATCGGCGCGGAAGGTGTGGAGGGTGAGGCGCAGGACGGGGGTTTCTCCCGGGAGGTAGAAGGGGGCGTAGAATTCGTAGGCCCTTTCGCCGGTGCCGAGGGTCACCCACGACTCAACGCTCGCTTGGTCCCGGAGCACCTCGGCGAACTTCCCCCCTTCGCCGGCGGTGCCGACCAGATCGGCGTTCGTGTGGAAACGGTAGAACCCCCTGCCGTCGATCAGGGCAAAAAAGGCGATGTCCGGGGGGTGAAATGCGGAGAGGGAGCGCAGGGAGGGATCGCGGGCGGCCAGGTTTTCCACGGCGGCGGCGAGGGAATGGGCAAGACCGCGGAGGTTCTCCTCGGCAATGCGGCGGGACGCCCGGTAATTGCTGACGGCAAACCAGACGAGGAAGAGGGAGATTCCGATCCCCGTCGCCAGGAAAAGCCGTTTGAGCATGCTCCCCCCGATCCCGGGACGCCTGAATTGAACTGCCATACCACCACCGTTCCCCCGCGAAGGTTCAGCGGGCTTGTCCGGCGCCCCTGGCGTGGATGTTGTCGGCTTGCTCTCCATTGCCGCTCTCTCCCCGTTTTACGGCGTGGTGGCGGCAAGCTCCCGGAAATCCGTGAGCAAGGCCTCCACGTCCTCGTCGCTTGTCTCCCATGAGCACATGAACCGGGCGCCGCCGGAGCCGATGAAGGTGTAGAAGTGCCACCCCCGCTTCCGGAGCCCCCCAAGGATGGAGGGGGCGGCTTCGACGAAGACGGAGTTGGCCTGGCGCGGGAACATGATCCGGATCCCGTCCACCTGCCGGAGCCCCGCCTCCAGGCGGGCGGCGCAGGCGTTGGCGTGGGCCGCCCGCGTCAGCCAGGCGCCACTCTCCAGCATGCCGATCCAGGGGGCGGCGAGAAAGCGCATCTTGGACGCCAGCTGTCCCGCCTGCTTGCAGCGGTAGTCGAACTCGGCGGCGAGCCCGCGGTTGAAGAAGATTACCGCCTCCCCGACGGCCATGCCGTTTTTGGTCCCGCCGAAGCAGAGGACGTCGACCCCCGCCTTCCAGGTGAGCTCCCCGGGGGGGACCCCCAGGGCGGCGACGGCGTTGGCGAAGCGCGCCCCGTCCATGTGGAGCTTGAGGGAGAGGTGCTTCGCCCTGGCCCCCACCTCCCTCAGCTCGTCCACCGAGTAGAGGGTGCCGACCTCCGTCGCCTGGGCGATGCTCAGGGCCTTGGGCTTGGGGTAGTGGATGTCGGAGCGGCGCCTGACCGTGTGCTCGACGGCATCCAGGTCGACCTTGCCGTTGTCGCCGGGAACGAGGAGGACCTTGGTGCCGTTGGAGAAAAACTCCACCGCCCCGCACTCGTCGGTCTCCACGTGGGAGGTCTCGTGGCAGACGATGCTGTGGTAGGAGTGGCAGAGGGAGGCGAGGGAGAGGGAGTTGGCGGCCGTGCCGTTGAAGACGAAGAAGACCTCACACTCCGTCTCGAAGAAGTCCCGCAGGAGGGTGCAGGCCCGGGCGGTCCAGGGATCGTCGCCGTAGGAGCAGGCAAAGCCGGTGTTGGCGGCGGCCATGGCGTCAAGCGCCTCCGGGCAGATCCCGGCGTAGTTGTCACTGGCGAACTGGTAGCGATGGGGCTTTTCTTTGTGCATGGCTGTTACCTCGATCCGGTTCAGGGGGCATTGACGATGCCGATCCGGGTCAGGATACACGATGGCGCCGAATTTTAACAGGGGCGAGCCACCGGCCCCGGCGTGGTGGAGAACGGCGACTACATCTTCCGCGACACCTCCTCGACAGCGTCGCCATCCCGGCCTGCACCAGGAACTTCGAGGGGGTTTCGGGCACCATCACCATCCGCGCCAACCGCGAGCCGATCAAGTCGCCGCTCGCCCTCCTCGAAGTGAAGGGGGGGAAGTACGTCCTCAAGGCGAAGGTGCCGGTCAAGATGGATTAGGAGCCGTCCCATCGGATGTGAAAAGCCCTGCGGGTGCGTTCCCGTGGAGCTTCTCTTGTGCGCCAGCATCCATTTTTGCCTGAAAAATCCCCCCCTCGTTGCATCATGGCGCCGCGGCTTTACAATTGGTTGGAAGGGGGGAGGCCGTCATGCAGAACAGCGAGCTGAACGCCAGAATCATCGCCCGCGGCAAGGAGTTCTTCGCCGCCATTGCCGGCCAGAAGCCGTCCCTCTTCAACAAGGGGACCTGGATGGGGAAGGTGATGGAGTGGTGCATGCAGAATGAGGAGTTCAAGATCCGGATGTTCCGGTTCGTGGACGTCTTCCCCTCCCTCACCACCGGCAAGCTCCTGACGGAGCATATCCGCGAGTACTTCGGCGCCGAGGAGGCAATGCCCCCCTTCATGGCCACTGGCGCCAAGGTGGCGGGGATGCTCGGCCCCCTCGGCGGGGCGGTGCTCGGCAAGGTGCTCTCCGCCAACATCGAGGAGATGGCGCGGCAGTTCATCGTCGGCGAGACGACCATGGAGGCGGTAAGGGGGGTGGAGCGGCTGAGGAAAGAGGGCTTTGCCTTTGTGGTCGATGTCCTCGGGGAGGCGACCCTTTCCGAAGAAGAGGCGGAGGCCTACGTCGGCACCTACCTGAAGCTCCTCGATTCCCTCGCGGAGGCCCGGAAGGGGTGGAAGAGGCTCGACGGCGGAGGAGGGGACCCGCACCTCGACTGGGGGCATGCCCCGATGATCAACGTGGCGGTGAAGCCGACCGCCCTTTTCTCCCTGGCCAACCCCCAGGCCTTCGAGGGGTCGGTGGCCGCCATTTTCGCCCGCCTGGAGCGGATCTACCAGAGGGTGATGGCGGTGGGGGGCTTTCTCTGCATCGACATGGAGTCGTACCGCTTCAAGGAGATCACCCTGGAGCTCTTCCGGCGCCTGCGCCTCGCGTACCGCGACTATCCCCACCTCGGCATCGCGCTTCAGGCGTACCTGAAGGAGACCGACCGGGACCTGGACGGGCTCCTCGCCTGGGCGAAACAGAACGGCACCCCCATCTCGGTCCGGCTCGTGAAGGGGGCCTACTGGGACTACGAGACGGTGAAGGCGAGACAGAACGGCTGGGAGCTCCCGGTCTGGACCGCAAAGAGCGAGACCGACGCCGCCTTCGAGCGCCAGGCGCGCCGGATCCTGGAAAATCACGTCATCTGCCACTTCGCCTGCGCCTCCCACAACATCCGCTCGATCTCGGCGGTCCTGGAGACGGCCCGCGAGCTGAACGTCCCGGAGGAGCACTACGAGTTCCAGGTCCTCTACGGGATGGCCGAGCCGGTGCGCAAAGGGCTTCTCAGGGTGGCGGGGAGGATTCGCCTCTACTCTCCCTACGGCGCCATGGTGCCGGGGATGGGGTATCTCGTCCGGCGGCTCCTGGAGAATACCGCCAACGAGTCGTTTCTCCGCCGGAGCTTCGCCGGGGAGGCCGAGATCGAGCGGCTCCTGGAAGAGCCGGAGACGGCGGCGGCGCAGGAGCGGGCGAAACCGGCCGCCGCAGCCGGGCCCGAGCCCCCCGGCCCCGGCGGGCTCCCCCCCGTCAGGAACGAGCCGCTGGTGGATTTCGCGAAAAAGGAGCACCGCGAGGCCTTCCCGCGGGCGATCGCCGCGGTGAGGAAACGGCTCGGCCGGACCTGTCCCCTCTTCATCGGCGGAGAGGAGGTGACGACCGGCGACCCGGCTCCCTCCGTCAACCCGGCCAACCCGGCCGAGATTGTCGGCACCGTCTGCCAGGCGGGGGTCGAGCAGGTGCAGAAGGCCGTCGCCGCCGCCAAGGGGGCCTTCCCGGCCTGGCGCGACACCGATCCCCGGACCCGGGCCGAGTACCTGCTGAAGGCGGCCGCGGCGGCCCGCGGGCGGATCTTCGAGCTCTCCGCCTGGCAGGTGCTGGAGATCGGCAAGCAGTGGGACCAGGCCTATGCCGACGTGGCCGAGGCGATCGACTTCCTCGAGTACTACGCCCGGGAGATGGTCCGGCTTGGCCCCCCCCGCCGGCTCGGGCACGCCCCCGGCGAGTTGAACCACCACTTCTACGAGCCGCGGGGGGTGGCGGCGGTCATCGCCCCGTGGAACTTCCCGCTCGCCATCAGCTGCGGGATGGCGGCGGCGGCCATCGTCACCGGCAACTGCGTGGTCTTCAAGCCGTCGGGGCTCACCCCGGTCATCGGCCACCACCTGGTGGAGCTCTTCCGGGAGGCGGGGCTCCCCGCCGGGGTCTTCAACTACATCCCGGGGCGCAGCTCCGTCATGGGTGATTATCTCGTCGACCATCCGGACGTGAGCCTCATCGCCTTCACCGGCTCCCTGGAGACGGGGCTTCGGATCATCGAGCGGGCCGCCCGGGTCCACCCGGGGCAGGGGAACGTGAAGAGGGTCGTCTGCGAGATGGGGGGGAAGAACGCCATCATCATCGACGACGACGCCGACCTCGACGAGGCGGTCCCGCAGGTCCTCGCCTCGGCCTTCGGCTTCCAGGGGCAGAAGTGCTCCGCCTGCTCCCGGGTCATCGTGCTGGAGGGGGTCCATGACCGGTTCGTGGAGCGCCTCGTGAAGATGGCGCGGGCGACCAGGGTCGGTCCCGCCGAGGACCCCGCCTGTTACATGGGGGCCGTGGCAGAAGAGGGGGCGATGAAGAGGATCATGGAGTATGTCGAGGTCGGGAAGCGGGAAGGACATCTCCTCTACCAGAGCCCGGTGCCGGCTGGCGAGGGGTACTACGTCCCCATGACCATCATCGGCGGGATCCGCCCCGAGCACCGCATCGCCCAGGAGGAGATCTTCGGACCGCTCCTGGCGGTGATGCGGGCGAGGGACTTCGACCAGGCGATCGAGTGGGCCAACTCGACCCGGTTCGCCCTCACGGGGGGGATCTTCAGCCGCAGTCCCGCCCACCTGGAGAAGGCCCGGCGGGAGTTCCGGGTGGGGAACCTCTATCTCAACCGCGGCGTCACCGGGGCGCTCGTGGGGCGCCAGCCCTTCGGCGGCTCCCGCATGTCGGGGGTCGGGACCAAGGCGGGGGGGCCCGACTACCTCCTCCATTTCATGGACCCGCGGGTGGTGACCGAGAACACCATGCGGCGCGGCTTCGCACCGATGGAAGAGGAAGACGACCTTACAGGCTGTTGAACTTTCCTGAAGCCGTGCGGCTCGGGAGTGGCGGCCGCCTTCGCCCCAACGGCCTCCTCGGCGGGGCGAACTTCACCGAGCTGGTGCTCCGCAGCCTCTGCAGAAAGCCGAAGACGGGGGAGATAGCCGGCTGTCGCGAACGGTAACGGAACCTCAACCCATGGCGCTGCTCAAACTCGATGACGTAACGATCCGCTTCGGCGGCCTGGTGGCCCTGGACGGCGTCAGCCTGGCCGTGGAGCAGGGGGAGATCCTCGCCTTCCAGGGGCCGGCGAAGGAGCTGGCGGAGAACCCGGAAGTGAGGAAGGCTTACCTAGGGGGAGTGACGCCGGGGATCAACCCTGACAGGGGGTCGGTCAGCGGGCGGCGAAGCCGGGCGCCGTTTGACAGGGGAGGGGCGGGTGCTAGAATGGAAAGGGACCGATCGTTTATGCTCCAATTCTTTCCGCGGGGGTGAACCGATGCTTATGCGGATCAGATACAACGACGGGAGCTATGACATGATCAAGCCCTGGCGGCTTTCCGAGCTGATTTCCACCGGCAGGGTCGAGGCGTTTCTGCGCTCGGACGGCTGGGTGGTCGTGGCGCGCGGTCCGATGCGAAGGGGAGGGGACCGGAGTTATGCGGGGCCCGAGCGCCGCCGCAGGGACAACAACTCCTGCCGGGCCGCCTGACGGCCTGCCGCGGGCGCCGTTTCCCCTCCGAGGGGGACGCGGTCGCGCAAGGGGGGATCGTGGCCGGCGAAGAACCGAAGCTGACCCTTGAACTGCAGAAGGAACTGGACGGATTGCGGGAGAGTTACCTGGCGACGACTCCGGCCGACGTCACCGAGACGGTGCAGCGGGCGACGGAGCAGCTCCTCGTCTCGGGGATCACCGAACGCACCCTGAAGGTGGGGACGCGGGCTCCGGAGTTTTCCCTCCCCAATGCGGTGGGAAGGGAGGTCCGCCTCTCGACGGTGCTTGCCCGCGGCACCGCGGTGATCACCTTCTATCGCGGCGTCTGGTGACCGTACTGCAGCCTGCAGTTGCGGGCCTATCAGAAGATCCTTTCCGAAATCAGGTCCCTGGGGGGCGAACTCCTCGCCATCTCGCCCCAGACCCCCGACAAGTCCCAGGCGACCCTTCTCAAGAATTTCCTCCAGTACGAGGTGCTGAGCGACGTCGGCAACGTCGTCGCCCGGCAGTTCGGGCTGGTCTATCCGGTTGCCGCCGAGATGCGGCGGATCTACCTCGGCTTCGGGGTCGATCTGGCCGAGTACAACGGCGACGCATCGTGGGAGCTGCCGCTTCCGGGCACCTTCATCGTGGACCGATCGATGACCGTCCGCCTCTCGTTCGTGGATGCCGACTACACGAAACGGCTGGAACCGGCGGCGATTCTCGATACCCTCCGGACCCTCGGCGGCAGGGCGGAAGCGTGATTGTCCCGCTCCCGCAGGGAAGATCAGCAGTCGTCGTTCCGATTTACATATAACCACGTTATAAATATTGTTGCAAACTATGTAAACTGTTTTGCAATAGCCTTCCTTTAAAGTTATAATCCGTAAAACATTGTCTCTTGTTGGGCCGCATTTCAGTCTGCCATACTGCCAAGGAGGAGTTTTCGGTGAAAAGTCATGTCTGGCGTCCCCTCTTCGTAGCAGCCGGTCTTGTCCTGCTCATTCTCGTGGTGAGGACTTTTCTGGTACCTGATGATTTCGGCGTCTGGGAGCGGGGGTACATGTACGGCTGGCATCGCAAGGGGAACGAGGAGGAGTGGAAAAAGGTCACGGTGAAGTACCGGACCAAGGCGTACTGCAAGGAGTGCCACGAAGAGAAGGTGGAGAGCATTGGCCGCTCCCCCCACGGCATCATCCAATGTGAGAATTGCCACGGTCCGGCCATGAACCACCCGGAGGATCCACCCACTCTGACCATCGACCACAGTCGCGAACTCTGTCTCCGGTGCCATGCCAAGCTCGTCACCCCGTCCAGCGGCCGGTCGAAGATTCCCGGCATCGATCCGATTACCCACAACCCCGAGGCTGAGTGCAGCCTCTGCCATGATCCCCACCACCCGAACCTGGAGGAGTTGAAACGCCATGAATAGACGCGAGTTTCTCAAGCGAAGCATCGTGGTGGTTGCCGGGATGGCACTGCCGACGGCGGCCCTGGAACTGATCGATCCGAAAAAGCTTCTGGCGGCCAAGCCGGAACTGCGCTGGGTCTTCCTTGTCGACACGTACAAGTGCGTGGGATGCGGCTTCTGCGTCAAGGCGTGCAAGATTGAGAACGAGGTCCCCTACGACGCCAACGTGACCCGCACCTGGGTGGAGCGGTACGTCATCACCAGGGACCGCAAGACCCACATCGACACGCCGAAGGGGGCGCTCAACGGGTTCACCTCCAGGAAGATCGACATCGGCGAGGGACACACCGAGGACATCAAGGACGAGGATATCGAGCAGTCGTTTTTCGTCCCCAAGCTCTGCAACCAGTGCGAGAATCCCCCCTGCGTCCAGGTCTGCCCGGTGGGTGCCACCTACCAGACCGCCGACGGGGTAGTGCTCGTGGACCGGAAGTGGTGCATCGGCTGCGGTTACTGCATCATGGGGTGCCCTTACGGCGTCCGCTTCTTCCATCCGGTCTACCACGTGGCGGAGAAGTGCAACTTCTGCTATCACCGCATCACCAAGGGGATGAAGACGGCCTGCGTCGACGCGTGCCCCTTCAGCGCCCGCAGGATCGGCAACCTGAGAGATCTCAATGATCCGGTCACCAAGGTCATCATGACCGAGCGGGTCGCGATCCTCAAGGAGGAGTACGGTACCAAGCCGCAGGTCTACTACCTGGGCCTTTCCAAGGAGGTGAGATAGCCATGGTGCACGGAGAAGCCTGGACCATAAAGGAGTTCTTTACCTACCCGAACGAGTACATCTACTGGACCATCCAGATCGTCATGTACCCCTTCATGACCGGCCTGGTGGCGGGGGCCTTCGTCCTCTCTTCCCTCTACCATGTCTTCGGGGTCAAGCAGCTGAAGGACATCGCCCGCTTTTCCCTCGTCTTCTCCTTTGCGCTGCTCCCCGTGGCGATGATGCCGCTCATGCTCCACCTGCAGCAGCCCCAGCGGGGAATCGAGGTGATGATGACCCCCCACTTCACCTCGGCCATCGCCGCCTTCGGCATTGTCTTCTCCACCTACGGGATGATCGTGGCGGCGGAGCTCTGGTTCGTCTACCGCCAGCATTTCGTGCAGACGGTTCAGGAGCTCAAGGCGAAGACGAGCAGAACCGCCTGGGAATCGTTTCTGGTTCCGCTCTATTCGATCCTGATCATGGGTGCCTGGGACATCAGCGAGCACGCCTTGGAAAAGGATGAGAAGGCGGTGAAGATCCTGGCCGGCCTCGGCATTCCGGTGGCCTGCTTTCTCCACGGCTACGCCGGTTTCATCTTCGGCTCGGTCAAGGCCAACGCCCTCTGGATGACCCCCCTCATGCCGGTTATCTTCATCTGCTCCGCCGTGGTGTCGGGGATCGCCCTCTGCATCGTCACCTATGTGGCCAGCATGGAGCTCAGAAAACTCATCTTCGCCTGGAGACGGAAGCTGAATCCCGATCTTCCCACCACCGCGGAACTGAAGAGTGTCGAGCTGCACGTGGTGACCATGACCGTCAAGTACCTGATCATGTTCCTGATCCTGGCGATCACGTTGGAGCTGCTCGACCTGATCTTCCGGGGGTACACCGCGGTCAAATCCTGGGATATCCTGCGCAGCGTCATCTACGAAAAGGACTTCACCAAGATTTTCATCCTCCAGTACACCTGCGGGAACCTGATCCCCTTTATCCTCCTGCTCATGCCCCGGCTCACCGTCCGCAGGGCGGTGCTGGGGACGATGATGGTTCTGCTCGGGGTTTTCATGATGCGGTGGAACGTCGTCATCGGCGGCCAGGCCTTCTCGTCGTCCTTCGCCGGTTTCATGGACTACCGTCTTCCGATCTGGCCCCACGACATGGAAACCTTCAAGGAGGGGCTCTTCGGCGCCCTCATGGTAGCCGTCACCCCCTTTGTCCTCTTCTACTTCATTTCCCGTATCCTGCCGGTCTTTGGCCAGAAGGGCGGCCACTGACGCAATCGGGCTGCTCTGCGAAAAACGGCAGGCGGTACCTCGATGTCGGTACAGCCTGCCGTTTTCCGTTGCACGCTCTGCAGTCATCGCCTTCAGACGAGGCCCGGGGCCTCCTTGTCGACGATCTCGATGATCTCGCGGTAGATGGCGATCATGACGCCGGTCTCCCGCCATTTCCTCGCCACCATCCGCAACAGGGAGAAGGCGTGGACCACGGTGCCGGAGAAGACGAAGATGCCGGCGATGCGCATCTCCTCGTTCTCCATCATGAACCCGGAGACGATCCCCACCATGATCATGGAGGCGAGCCAGGCAAGCTCCGGTCCCTTGAAGGGGTTCTCCATGAGGGTGAGAAAATCGACATAGTAGCGGGTGAGCCCCCGCACCTTCTTCAGGAACTCCTTCAGCTCGTCCCCGCCGTAGCGGAGGTAGGCGTAGGAGAGAAAGCGCTCCGCCGCAGACTTGCGCCCCTTTTCCATCCGTTCGTGAACGTACTTGTCAATGGCCTCGTCGATGACTGTCGTGTTCATAGCCCACCCCTCTGTGTCAATCTGTCCC
>JAJZUC010000045.1 GCA_021847245.1 Deltaproteobacteria bacterium
TGGCGGTGGAGGTGATGGTGATCCCCCGCTCCTGCTCCTGGGGCATCCAGTCCATGACGGTCTCGCCGTCGTGGACCTCCCCCATCTTGTGGGTCTCGCCGCTGTAGTAGAGGATCCGTTCGGAGACCGTGGTCTTGCCGGCGTCGATGTGGGAGATGATGCCGATGTTGCGGATGGAGTCGAGGGGGGGGCGGGTCATGGCGGCCTCCGGGCGGATGCGGATAAGAAGCTATAGTATAGCCGAAGGGCGGTGGCTGGCAAGACGGTATTGGCCGGAAGAGCCGGCGCGCTCCGTGGTCAGGGTGGAGTTGCGCCGCGATCCGCCGATTGAATTTTCTCCCGATTGTGCGTAGGATGCCATGTTGGCTGTAGAAACATTTCCCGACAGAGAGGTATCCATGACCCTAGACCCCCAGACGATCCGGATAGACGGGATTTACGAGCAGCGCCAGCCCGGGAATTTCATGCTCCGGGTCAAGGTGCCGGCCGGCACCGTTTCATCGGATCAGGCGGTACAGATCGCCGAGATCGCCGACCGTTTTGCCGGCGGCTCGGTCCACCTCACCACCCGGGGGAGCATCGAGCTTCACTGGCTTAAAGAAGAGAACCTGGCCGAGGTATGGCGGATGCTGGCGGCGGTCGGGCTCACCACCCGCGGGGCGTGCGGCGGGGCGGTGCGCGGCGTCACCTGCGGCCCCGCCGGGGCCCCTGCGTTCCCCCTGGTCAGCTCCTTCGCCCAGCTGCTGCACCACCATTTCACCCGCAACCCCCACTTCGAGGGACTCCCGAAGAAGTTCAAGATCGGCGTCTTTGCCGACCGCACCGACGGGCGCCACCTGATCCAGGATTTCGGGCTGGTGCTCGCCGATTCGGCCGGCGACGCTCCCCGCTACGATGTCTGGCTCGCCGGGGGGCTCGGGCGCGAACCGTCCGCCGCCTTCCTCTTCGAGCCGGCGATGCCGGTGGAGCGGATCATCCCCCTGGCCGAGGCGGTGGTGCGGGTCTACCGCGCCCACACCCCCAAGGGAAAACGGCTCAAACACCTGCTGCGGGAGCTCGGCCGCGACGAACTCCTCCGGCGCGTGGAGGAGCTCCGGGGGGACGACCTCCCCTTCGTCGACACCTTCGGCCCCCTGCAGTTCCCCGCCGGGGGGGGGAGCCGCCTGGAAGCGCCGGTCTTTGCCGGCGAGCTCAGCACCGACGAGCTGCGGGAGCTGGCCGGCATCGCCCGCCGGTTCGCCGGCGGCTTCATGGCGCTCACCGGCGGGCAGAACGTCGTCTTCCGGCTCGTCGACCCGTTCCAGCGCGGCGAGGCCGAAGCTCTCCTCGCCGCCGCCGGCTTTGGCGGCACCATCCGGGAGCAGCAGGTGGCGTTCCGCGTCTGCCCCGGAAGCCACGAGTGCCGCATGGGACTCGCCCCCACCCGCGACGTGACCCTCGCCCTCATCAAAGCCATGGGGGAAGAGGGGCTTCGCCGCGACTGGTCCATCTCCGGCTGCCCCAACTCCTGCTCCCAGCCCCAGTTGGCCGAGGTGGGGATCGTCACCGTCAAGAGCGTCAAGGGGGACGACGGCGAACGCCGGCCCCTGTTCGACCTCTATCGCCGGGAGGAGGAGGGGCGCCTCGGCGTCCCGGTGCGCCAGGGGCTTCCCCTCGATGACCTCGTGGCGGAGGTTCGCCGGCTCGGCTGACCGACCGTCGCACCGGTGGCTTCCGGAGGAGGATTTGTCTGTAACGATCGCGTTTCCGATATGATTCTTGTCTGAAATGTGCTTTAATAATAACAGGAAAGACCGGTTAGCCGTCACCTCGAAGGAGGTGTGAACAATGAGACACGAAAGAGCACACGAAAAGCTCTGCACGATCGAAGACAGCAGCAAAATCAGTTCGCTGTCGGCCAATGCGACCGTGTCGTGCAGCAGATGCGGCGTAAAAGCCCATGACCCTGCCGACGTCTGTGATCCGGTACAGCTTCCGGAAAGCAGTTCGTTCGGTGACTGACAAACCCTGAATGGTGGGGGAGAAGTGAAAAAAGCCCGCGTTATGCGGGCTTTTTTGCGTCCTGTCTATCCACCCCGTGTCAGGCGGCCGCCGGCACGGTCTCCGTTTCGTACCGCTCCACCACTTCCCGGTACTTCCGCTCGAAATCGGCCGGGGTACGGGCCTCGGCCTTCCGGTAGGCGGCGGTGATGCCGTCGCGCATCTCGGCGGGGATCACCCGCTCCGCCAGGGGGTAGAGGATGTGATCCTCCTTGTCGATATGCTCGCGGAGCATGGTGAGGTAGCCGAGGGCGTTCTCCGCGATGTCGCGGTTGCGCGCGGCGTCTCCCCCGGCGGCCGCCCGGGCCGCCTCTTCCATCGCCTTCACGTAGGCCCGCCCCCGGTCGTGCTCCAGGAGCATGGCGGCTACCGGGCTGTTCTCCCGCGGCATGCCGTTGCGGACCAGGGCCTCGAAGAGGACATCCTCCTCCTTGGCGTGGTGGAACCGGTCGGCGTAGCTGCGGATGAACCCCACCGCCTCCTCGTAGAAGCGGTAGTTGGTGTATTTCCCCGCCGCGGTGAGGAGGGCGTTGCGCTCCAGGACGGCCAGCATCCGGAGGATCAGGGTGTGCTCGTGGACCAGTGCCTGCGTGATATCCGTTTTCATGGCAGTTACCTCACCTTTCCCGGGATGTTTTCAGTTCCTTCTCTCGCCGTCGATCCCGATGACGATCGTCTCCAGCGGGATCTCGCGTCCCGACTGGGCCAGGGCCTGCTTCACCATGACGTCGAGGCCGCGGCAGCAGGGGACTTCCATGATGGCGACGGTGACGCTCTTCACCTCGCTCTCGCGGAAGATGGTGGCGAGCTTCTCCACGTAGGTGCCGGTCTCATCCAGCTTCGGGCAGGCGATGGCGAGGGCCTTTCCCTTCAGCAGGTCCCGGTGGAAGGAGCCGAGGGCGAAGGCGACGCAGTCGGCCGAGACGAGGATGTCGGCGTTTCTGAAGTAGGGGGCCGTCGGCGGAACCAGGTGGAGCTGGACCGGCCACTGGCGAAGCTCCGACGGGGTCCGGGCGGTGTCGTTCGTGGTGGTGGTTTCTTCTCTTTCGATGACGCGAGCCATGCTGCCGGGGCAGCCGCAACCGAGATGTGACATGATCTGTTCTCCTTTTTTTTGTCGTGTGAGGGTTGTGTGCCGTGTTGTCCTAAGCCGCCTTTTGCGACAGGAAGTCGTTTATTTCCGCCTCGATCCGCGCCTCGTCCTCCCTGGAGAGGCCGTGGATCGAGACCACGTCCTTCAGGAGGCAGATCCCCACCTTGCAGGTGACGCAGCCGATGTCGTAGCGCTGCAGGATCTCGCCGATTTCGGGGTACGCTGCGATGACGTCCTGGATCGCCGTGGTGCCGAGATCGTTTTTCAGTTCCATTGTCGTCCTCCCTCGTTCGTGATGATTCCACCTTACCCCTTCCGCAGCGAAAAAATTATGATGTGGGTCAAAAAAATACGAACAGTTACCGGCGCCGGAACGCAAAAAGGCAGGACCCCGTGGGGCCCTGCCTCGTGATGCCTGGTAGCCGCAAACTAGGGGCTCTCAGCCCTGGACGGCCTTCTTCCGGTAGGCGAAGAATCCTGCCAGGCCAAGCCCCAGCAGCATGAAGGTGCCCGGTTCGGGAACCGGCGCGACGGTCACGCTGGCGCTCGTGGGGGCGAAACCGGCGATAGTGGTGGCGTCCAGCAGGAGATAATTGCTGCTGCCGAGCAGGTCGACGGGGCTGGTGCCGATCCCGGTGCCGGCAAAGGTCAGGGTGGCGATGTTGAAGGTGCCGTTGGCCAGAAGGTCGGCTGCCGAGCCAAAGGGGCCGATCCCCGCCATATGGAGCAGGGTCTGGTCGAAGGGATCCTGGAAGAACGTGGCGGCATAATCGGCAAGGGCCGGCGAGAACGTCCCCAGATTGAGGAAGATGTTGTCGTCCGGGTTGGGGTTGGTGCTGGTCAGGATCGCCGGATTGAAGGCGATGTCGAGGGCAAAGCCGCTCAGGGTCTCGTTGGGGCCCAGGGTCAGGTCGACGCCGATGCCGGCCTGTTGCCCCAGGTAGATGTCCTGGTTCAGCGGACTGAAGGAGATGCTTGCCGCCAGAGCCTGTCCGCAGGCGAGCAGCAGGCAGAGAATGCCGAGTAGAAGGGTTCGCTTCATTGGTTTCCTCCTTCTTTCACACGCCCCGTCCCCGAAGGGACAGGGCGTGTGATCGATTGCTCCTTTCCTCAGACCAGCCTGGGCTGGGCGAGGACCTTCTTGAGGAGCAGCAGGGCGTCGAGAAGATCAACCCTGCCGTCGCCGTTCAGGTCGTAGGCAAGCTTGGCCTCGGTCTTGACGCTGAGCTGGCGGAGGATGATCAGGACGTCGGCCACGGTAAGCCTGCCGTCACCGTTCAGGTCCGGGAAGGCCGGGCTGAACTTGACCACGTAGGGGCGCATCATCTCGTTGTCCTCATGCTCGAGGATGTGGCAGTGCCAGACGTAGAGGCCGGGTTTGTCGAACTTCGCCTTGAGCCTGGTGATCTGCCCCGGAAGGGCGATGACGGTATCCTTGTAGCCGAGTTCGTTCGGTTTCGGCGGGGTCGCCGGACCGGTGGTGGCAAAGGTCAGGATGTCGAACGGCTGCCGGTCGATCACCTCGAACCGGACCATGTGGATGTGGATCGGGTGGCCGTCCACCGTGAAGTTGTAGATTTCCCACATCTCGGTATCGCCGAGGGTCGGTGTTTCCGTGATGGCGTCGGCCCACATCTTCGGCAGGCTCATGATCTTGGCGCCGGTGACCGGATCGGTCTGGAAGACCCCGAGCTTGGCCGCCTTGGGCGCCATCGGGACGCCGCCGGCCGCGGCGCAGTTGGCCGCGAAGTTGGGATCGTTCGGCGTGTTGAAGATCGTGGTGATGCTGCCGGTGAGCGCATCGACCGCCACGCAGAGCTGGGAGGATTCCTCCTCGTTCAGGGTGACCTGGCGGGTATTGGCCGGGGCGCCCAGGGGGCCTTCGGCCGGGAGGACCAGGTTCTGGGGCGGGGTGGCCTGGGCGTCGGACGGCTGGGTCAGGTTCGCCCTTACCACGAACTCCATCACCTGGCCGCTGGTGCCGGGGTCGGCCGGAACATCCGGGAAGCCGCCGAAGGGGTTGTCGGGGGCGGTGTTGACCATCCGGATGACGGTGCCATCTGGCATGCCGGTGAAGTCGACGATCACGTCAGCCCGTTCCGCCGGCCCCACGAGGAGGGCGTACTGCGGATCGGGGGCGGCAACAGGGGCGGGAATCGTGCCGTCGCCGGGAAGCGGCGTGGCAGAGCCGGTCTGTACCATTACCACCTTGGGGAGGAACCCCTGCTCGGCGCCGATCTGGTAGAAGGGGACTTCCGGTCCCTGCACCAGTCCGTTCATCTGGAACAGCGCCAGGTTCAGGGTCCGGGAGTTGCAGCCGTTCAGGAGCCGGAGACGGTAGCGGGCGGGGGCCACTTCGAAGACCGGCCAGGTGGAGCCGTTCACCACCATGGTGTTGAAGAACGCCTCGGGGTTCCAGATCGGGGAGATGTCCGAGACCGGGATGAACGGGATGTCGAGGATGCCGGTGAAGCCGGACTGGGGTGGCTGTCCCGGCAGGCTAAGCCGTTCGAAGAACGCCCGGTTGCTCGGGTAGAAGAGGGAGCCGTCGGCGTTGAAGGAGCGGTCCTGGATGACGACCGGGATCTCGCGGATCGTTGCCCTGGCGGCGGGGTCAAAGTTCGGGTCGCCGCCGTTGGCGGTGGGGGCCGGTCCCGGGAGTTTGCCGTCGGCTGGCGCCGCCGTCGTGCCGTCGTCCACGAACTCGTCGCCGTTGGCCCCGCCGCGGATCAGCCAGAAGCCCGCCGGACCGGCGTAGACGTTGTTCCGGGTGATGCCGAGGGAGTGGTCATGATACCAGAGCGTGGTGGCCGGCTGGTCGTTTTCGTAGGCGTAGAAGGCGGAACCGGGGACCTTGTTGCCCCTGTTGTACTGATCGTACAGCCTGCCGTACCTGGCGTAGCCAGCCGGGATGTTCTTCGCCGCGGGGAGCCACCACGCCTCGGGGTAGCCGTCGCTCAGGTAGTTGACATGGGAGCCGTGGACGTGGACGACCATTGGCACCGGCCCGGTATAGGGGTTCGGGTTCAGGGTCCGGCAGTCGGTGTGGTTGGTGCCGTCGGCGCACCCTGTTGCCGGCGGATTGGCCCAGTGGAGGGTCTGGTCTACGGCGAAGAGGTGGGGGAGGTAGTTGCCGTTGGCGTCGACCAGGCCGTTGATCCACCGCACCGAGGTCGGGGTCCCGGAGGAGTTCTCCACCGTGAAGGCCGGATAGTTGAAGGAGATGTTGTTCGCCAGGGGAGCCGGGGCCACGAAGTTTGCCGGCATCACATCCTGGGCCCGGCCGTAGCTCCAGACGGTGGTCGCCCCGAAGGTGTCATTCCGGCCGTTGACGGTGTTCCACACCCCGCCGGGAAGGATCTGCTGCTTGAACTGCCTGACCGCGATGTTGTAGTCGGCCGCCGGGGCGCCGGGCTGGCTCGTGCTCTTGGACATCACCGGCGGGATGACGAGGGGGGTCACGTACTTGGGAATCGTTGTCGGGTCCAGCGTCCCCCCGGCTACCGGCTGGGCGTGGGCGTTGCCCTGCAGAAGGAGCAGGCCGATTCCCAGGGTGAGCATGGTTTTCCACGGTTTGGGTCTGATCGTCATAAGATGCTTTCCTCCTTTCGTTTGAACTGGGAGCGGCTTGTTCTCTTCCGTGACACGGTTCACCTCCTTGCAACATTGATGGCCCCCCATGCGGGGGACCTTTCCCCTCGGGCGGCAGCTTCCAAGAAAAAAGCCGGATTGCCTGGGGATGAAGCGTCCTTTGGCAACCCGGCTGTCTTCTGTGCCGAAGATCCGTGGCTTTCCGTCCCCGTCTCGCGACGGGTTTGGCTTTTACAAAACCTCTTGAATTGTCTAGGTTTGATGGACGATGAAGGTCCGGTTTCCTACCGCCTGGATCAAGTTAGAATTCGCAAATAGTGTGCCAAACTGTAACCTGACGGAATCACTGAGAGGGGCAAAACTGCCCCCTCCGATTTTGTAAGGAAGTCCGACGAAAAACGGGGTCCGGGTATCGGAGGAATTTACAACCCCATGTTTCCGTGGGCAAAGTTGCCACCCCTCATTTCGGAGGCTCCACGGAAATCAGCTCGAGCTCGTAGATCACGGCGCGGTCTGCCAGCGGTCCCCGGTCGTCGAAGGCGAGCCGCGGCGGGAGGAACAATTGCCACTTGGCCCCTTCCGCCATCAGGGGGAGCGCCTCCTGCAGGCCGGGAATGACCTTGTCGAGGGGGAGGCTCCGCGGCTTCTTGTCGCGGTAGGTGCTGTCGAACTCGGTCCCGTCGGTGAGGGTGGCGCGATAGTTGACCGTGACGGTGTCCTTGAGGGTCGGTTTGCGGCCGGTGCCTTCCTTCAGCACCTTGTACTGCAGGCCGCTCTCCAGGGTCCGCACCCCCTCCTTCCGGGCGTTCTCGGTCAGAAATATCTGCGCTTCGTCGCGGTACTTCGCCGCCAGCCGTTTCGTCTGTTCTGCCTGGCCGGCCACGATTTTCTTCTTCAGGTCGACGAGGATCGTGCGCATCTCATCCAGGGGGATGGCGCTCTTCTGTTCCTTGAGGCCGTCGGTGAGCCCCTGCAGCACGACCTCGGGGGTGAGGTCGACCCCCTGGTGCCTGAAGTCGCTCCCGACCTGGTACCCTATGCTGTAACTGGTCCTTTCCTGCTCGCTGGTAAGGGCCTTCTGTTCACCGGCCCAGCAGGCGCCGGAAGTGAGGGTGATGGCGATAGTGCCGATGACTAAACGATTCATTTCTGTTCCTTTCGGGTGTCGGTGATGCCCTCTCCTGGTGGCGAGGTGTGTAATGTAGTGGTAATTTTAGCGCAAAAAACCTTATTGCAAGACCGGGGAGAAAGATTTTTTAACGTGTAAATATTTACGCGTTATTAAGTGGTTGTAATGATTTGACTGTAAGTGGAGCCGACGGTCGGGAGGACTCGGGAGCAAAGGGTCGGGGGCGTCGGAAAAGTGCTCAGATGCTCTCGATGAAGAGAAGCGCCGGGTCCTCCAGGTAGCGGACCACCTTCGCGAGGAAGGCGGCGGCGTCGGCCCCGTCGGTGACCCGGTGGTCGAAGGTGAGGGAGAGGGGGAGGATCTTGCGGATGGCGATCTCGCCCCGGTGGATCCAGGGGCGCTCGGCGATGCGGCCGAAGCCGAGGATTGCCACGTCGGGCCAGTTGATGATGGGGGTGGCGAAGACCCCGCCGAAGTGGCCGTAGTTGGTGAGGGTGAAGCTGCTCCCCTTCATCTCCTCCAGCGAGATGGTCCGCTCCCGGGCCTTGCGCCCCAGCTCCCGGATCTCCGCCGCCAGCTCGATGATGCTCTTCTTCTCCACGTCCCGGATCACCGGCACCATGAGGCCGTCGGGGGTCTCCACGGCGATGCCGAAGTGGTAGTGTTTCTTGATGATTATCTCGCCGGCCGCGTCGTCGAGGGCGGCGTTGAGGTACGGATGCTCCCGCAGGGCGTGCTGGGCCGCCTTGATGAAGACGGGGAGGAAGGTGAGGTGGGCGCCGCGGGCCTCCGCCTCGGGCTGCTCCCGCTGGCGCAGGGTCCAGAGTTCGGTGATGTCGGCCTCTTCCATGCCGGTGACGAAGGCGGTGACCCGCTGGGAGGCGATGACGTTGCGCGCGATGGCCCGTCGCACCCCCCGCAGCGGAATCCGCTCCACCGGGCCGAAGCCCTCGGCGGCGGCTCTTGCAGCTGGGGCGAGCTTTTCCAGGTCCTCCGGGGTGATGCTCCCCCGGGGGCCGCTCCCCCGGATCCCCCCCAGGTCGATCCCCCGCTCGCGGGCGAGCTTGCGGACCTGCGGCGTGGCGAGGATCCCGGGCTCCTCCTCCGCCTCCGGGAGCTCGCCGACGATCCCGACCGATCTCTTCGGCGGGGACGCCGCCGGCTCTTCTTCCTCTTCGACGATGGTGAGCAGGGTCTCGCCGACCTGCACCGTCTCCCCCTCGCGCCGCGCCAGCCGGCCAACCTTCCCGCCCCGGGGGGAGGGGACCTCCACCACCGCCTTGTCGGTCTCCACCTCGGCCACCGGCTGGTGCTCGCGGATGCTCTCCCCCTCGCGTACCAGCCAGCGGCGGAGCTCCGCCTCGGTAATCCCTTCGCCGAGATCGGGGAGTTTGAAGTCGTACGACATGGGGTTCCTCCTTTAGTACCGCAGCACCTCATCCAGCGCCCCACGGATCCGCTCCGGCGACGGGAGGTAGTGGTCGACGAGCCTGGCCAGCGGCACCGGGACGTCGGGGCCGGCGACCCGGAGCACCGGCCCCCGGAGGTGGAGGATCGCCTCCTCGGCCGCGGTGGCGGCGATCTCGGCGCCGAGGCCGCAGGTCCGGGGCGCCTCGTGGACGACCACGAGCCGGCCGGTCTTTTTCACCGACGCCAGCAGCGTCTCCCAGTCGAAGGGGGAGAGGGTCTGCGGGTCGATCACCTCGGCGTCGTACCCCTCCACCGCCTTCAGGGTCCGCTGAAGCATGCTCCCCCAGGCGACGACGGTCACGGCGCCCCCCGCCCGGACGATGCGGGCCTTCCCCAGGGGGAGGGTGTACTCCCCTTCCGGCACCTCCTCCTTCACCATCCGGTAGAGGCGGGTCGGCTCCAGGAAGAGGACCGGGTCGGGGTCGCGGATGGCGGCGAGCAGCAGCCCCTTGGCGCTGTAAGGCCCCGAGGGGACCACCACCTTGATCCCTGGCATGTGGCAGAAGAAGGCCTCGGTGCTCTCTTCGTGGAGCTCCGGTGCCTTGATCCCGGCGCCGTAAGGGGTGCGGACCACCAGCGGGGCGGTGAAACGCCCCCGGGAACGGGACCGGATGCGGGCGGCGTGGGCGAAGAGCTGGTCCATGGCGGCATAGATGAACCCCATGAACTGGATCTCCGCCACCGGCCGCAGCCCGTAGGCAGCCATCCCCACCGCCGCGCCGACGATGGCCGATTCGGAGAGGGGCGTATCGATCACCCGCGCGGCGCCGAACTCCTCGAAGAGCCCCTCCGTCACCCGGAAGACCCCGCCGTCCCGTCCCACGTCCTCGCCGAGGACCACCACCCGGTCGTCCCGCGCCATCTCCTCCCGCAGGGCGAGGTTTATTGCCTGGACCATGTTCAGTTGGGGCATTGTGGATGAAAACCTTTCGTTACCGAAAAAATATTGCCGATTATCACCAATCTTCCGCCGTGAGTTCCCCCCCCTTTGACAAAGGGGGGTAACTTCTAGCGGAAGATTAGTGCTTCTGCAAAATATTTGAACCTGGATAACGGCCGTTTTCAAATTTCCCGCTGTTGCCGCTGCCTCGCCGACAACTCCGCGCTTACGAAATCGTACATCTCCCCCGGCGCCGGCGGGGGGATGGCCTCGAAGCGGCGCACCGCCTCGTCGATCTCCCCTTGGGCCTTCCCCTTCATCTCGG
Organism: Deltaproteobacteria bacterium; assembly: GCA_021847245.1. Taxonomy (GTDB): domain Bacteria; phylum Desulfobacterota; class Desulfuromonadia; order Geobacterales; family Geobacteraceae; genus Geobacter. The sequence continues at coordinate 10,529 of JAJZUC010000045.1, forward strand.
CGGCGTAGTCCTCGTTCCAGAGCCCCCGTTTCGCCAGGAACCGCTCGAAGCGCAGGAGCGGGTCGCGCTCGCGCCACGCCGCCACTTCTTCGGGGGTACGGTAGCGGCTGGCGTCGTCGGCGGTGGTGTGGTCGGACATCCGGTAGGTGAGGCACTCGATGAAGGTGGGCCCGCCGCCGCTGCGGGCCTTCTCCAGCGCCTCCCGCGTGGCGCGGTGGACGGCCAGGAGGTCGTTGCCGTCCACCTGGATGCCGTCGAAGCCGTAGGCGAGGGCCTTCTGGGCGAGGGTTCGGGAGGCGGTCTGGGCCGAGAGGGGGACCGAGATGGCCCACTGGTTGTTCTGGCAGATGAAGACCACCGGCAGCCGGAACACCCCCGCCAGGTTGAACGCCTCGTGGAAGTCCCCCTTGGAGGTGGCGCCGTCGCCGAAGTAGGCGACCACCGCGGTCCGCTCCCCCCTGATCCGGGCCGCCAGGGCCGTCCCCGCCGCGTGGGGGAGGTGGGTGCCGACCGAGACGCAGACCGGGAAGATGTTCAGGCCGTCGGGGGCGCGCAGGCCCCGCTCGTCACCCCCCCAGTACTGGAAGAGCTGGTGGATCGGGTAGCCGAGGGTGAAGAAGAGCCCCATCTCGCGGAAGGAGGGGAAAATCCACTCCCCTCCGGCGAGGGCGAAGGCGCTCCCCACCTGGGCCGCCTCCTGGCCGAGGACCGAGGGATAGGTGCCGATCCGCCCCTCCCTCTGCAGGGCCAGGGCGCGGCCGTCGAAGGTGCGGGTGAGGAGCAGGAGATAGTAGAGCCGCCGGAGCTCGTCGCCGGAAAGATCGGGGAGAAGCGCCTCATCGGCGTTCCCCTCCGGGTCGATGATCTCCAGGCGTCTCACGGAGAAGGTGGCAAGGGTCGATTCGGGCATAGATTAATGGTAACGGGCGTCGGCGCGGAGTCAAGCGTTGCCCCGTCCGTCGGGTCGGGGCATCTCAGTACTTCAGGACCTTTGCCAGGAAGTTCCGCAGTTTGTCGCTCCGTGGCCTGGCGAAGAGCTCCGCCGCCGGCCCCGCCTCGGCGATTGCGCCGTCGCAGACGAAGATGCACTGGTCGGCCACGCTCCGGGCGAACCCCATGTGGTGGGTCGCCATGATGATGTCCCGCCCTTCCTGCCGCAGTTCCGTGATGATGTCGAGGACCTCGGCGGTCATCTCGGGGTCGAGGGCCGAGGTCGGCTCGTCCAGCAGGAGAAACCGCGGGCGGATGGCGATGGCCCGGGCGAGCGCCACCCGCTGCTGCTGTCCCCCCGAGAGCTGGGCCGGCATTTTATCCGCATGGGGGGCGAGATGGAAGCGGGCAAGGAGCGCCTGCGCCTCGGCCCGGGCCGCCTCCGGCGCGAAGCCGTGAACCTTAACGAGGGGGAGGGTGATGTTGTCGATGGCCGAGAGATGGGGAAAGAGGTTGTAGGACTGGAAGACCGTGCCGATCCGTCGCCGGTGGGCGAGAAGGCTCTCTTCGGCAAAATCCACCGGCTCCCCGTCGATCTCCAGCTTCCCCTCGTCCGGCGCGATGAGCCCGCCTACGACCCGCAAGAGCGTCGTCTTCCCGCCCCCCGAGGGGCCGATCACCGCCAGGGCCTTGAACGCCGGAAGGTCGAGGGAGAGGGAATCCAGCGCCGCAAGGGTTCCGAACCGTTTCGTAATGCCGGAGAGTCTAAGTCGCATAGCGGTACTTCTTCTCCAGCCAGCGGGAGAGGAGCGAGATCGGGAGGGTGAGGAGGAGATACCCCACCGCCAGCGGCAGGTAGCTCTCCAGGGTGCTGTAGGTGAAGGCGTTCACCTCCTGGGCGTTGAGGGTGAACTCGCTCACGGCGATGATGGAGAGGAGCGAGGAGTCCTTGATGAGGGAGGCGAACTGCCCCGCCAAGGGAGGGAGGGTCTGGCGCAGCGCCTGGGGAAAGATCACGTGGCGGTAGATTTGGCCCTTGGTCAGGCCGATGGCCCGGGCCGACTCCAGCTGCGATTCCCCCACCCCCTCGATGCCGGCCCGGATGATCTCGGAGATGTAGGCCCCGGCGAAGAGCGAGAGCGTAATCACCCCCACCAGGTAGCGGTCCTCCACCCCGAAGGCGTCGGCCACCACGTAGAAGAAGACGAGGATCTGGACCAGCAGCGGCGTCCCCCGGATACCCTCGATGTAGAGGGTGCCGAAGTAGCGCAGTGGCAGGAAGCGGCTGCGGCGGGCGAGGGCGAAGAAGAGCCCGATCAGCAGCGACAGACAGAGGGCCGCCGCCGAGATGGCGAGGGTCATGAGCCATCCCTTGACGAACTTCTGCCGGTAGGCGTAGACCGACTCCCAACCCCAGTGGTACTGGAGGGAGTGAAAGGCGTAGGCGAAGACGAGGGCCACGAGGAGAAATGCCGAGAAAAAGCCGGCGATGCGGGCCGGGAGGGGGATGGGGCGTTCCTCCCGGTCGTTTCGTGGAGCGACGAAGAGGCGGGCAAGAAGAGTCTGCATGGCTTAATTATGACGACCTCGCACAAAAAACGTGAGACGTGAGAAGAAAAGACTTTCGCTTCTTACGTCTTACGTCTTACGTCTCACATCTTACGTCTCACTTCTCACGTCCAGCGAATCAGAGATAGAACGGGTAGCCGAGCTTCCTGAACGCCTCCTTCTGCTCCTTCAGGTACTTGTCGCCGAGCCTCTCGAACCCCCCTTGCCTGCGGAACTCCCTGAGGAAGGCGTTGACCCTGGCCTTGAGAGCGCCGTTCCCCTTGCGGATGCCGATGGCCCAGGACTCCTTCTGGAACGGCTCCAGGATGGCGCGGGTGGTGGCCTGGTTCTTCTGCCAGTTCTGGTAGGTGGACATCTGGTCGTAGATGAAGGCATCGGCCTTCCCCTGCACCACCTCCAGCACCGCCGCCGCCTCCTTGTCGAGGACCAGCAGGTTCGCCTGTTTGATGTTCCTGGCGGCATAGGCGTGGCCGGTGGTCCCCTTCTTCACCGCCACGGTCCGGTCGGGCTGGTCCAGGTCCCTGATCGATCTGACGGGTGAATCCTTCTTCAGCAGGAGGCAGAGGCCGGTGTTGAGGTAGGGATCGGAGAAGTCGATGGACCTGGCCCGTTCCTCGTTGGCGGTCATGGAGGAGATGATCAGGTCGATCTTGCCGGTCTTCAGGGCCGGGATCAGGCCGTCGAATGCGATGTTCCGGATAATCACCTTCTTGCCGAGGTACCTGCCGAGCTCGGTGGCGAGATCGACGCTTATTCCGGCCGGTTTGCCCGCCGTGTCGGTCATCTCGAAGGGAGGGTAGGCGAGCTCCATCCCGACGACGATGGTGTTCCGGCCGGCGCCCCGGGCCGCGGATGCGATGAGGGGAAGTGCCGCGAGAAGGAGGAAAAGGAAAAACCCTCCGGCGAGGAAACGATGGCTGCGGTTCATGGACTTGCTCCTTGTTGTGGATATCCCCGGAAATTCTAGCCCTCCCGGGCCGGTTGTCAATTCGGGGCCGTTTGGGAGGCTGACGGAAAAAGAGGCCCGCGACGGGGGTCACGGACCTCGGGAACCATCGGAAAACGGCGTTTCCCCGGTCAGTCGAGGGGGACGGGGTTGCAGACGTTTTCGGGGGAGTTGGCCAGAGCGCCGCAGTTGCCGCACTTCACGGTCGGCGAGGCGGAGAGGCAGGCAATCTCGTCTTCCGCCCCCTGGTCCTTGAGGGCGCACATGTGCATCAGGTGCAATTCCGGTGAACATGCCATCGTCGTGTCTCCTTTCCTGGGGGATGTGACTGGAAGTCTAGCGCGGGGAGGAGTGCTGTCAACCCGGCGCCGCCGGCAGCAGTGGACGCCGGCCGATTTTCCGTTATCATTTCATAATGAGCGATGTCCTGACCGTCCCAAACGCCCTGTCAATGCTGCGAATTGCCCTGGTTCCGGCCGTCGTGGTCATGCTGACGCGCGGAGAATTCGGGACGGCTCTCGCCCTCTGCTTCATCGCCGGCGTAACCGATGCCTTCGACGGCTTCATTGCCCGACGCTTCAACCAGCAGAGCCGTCTCGGCTCGTTCCTCGATCCTGCGGCCGACAAGTTCCTCGTCCTGTCATCGGTCATTGTCCTGGCTGCCGTGGGGCGTCTCCCCTGGTGGCTGGCCGTGACTCTCGTCACCCGCGATTTCGTCATCGTCTCCGGGGCCATCGCCTTCTGGCTTCGTACCGGGCGCCTGGAGATGGAGCCGAGCCTGCCGAGCAAGGTCAGCACCGCCATCCAGATTGTCCTGATCCTCGTCGTCATTGCCCAGGGGGCGGGGGTGGCGGGGCTGCGGCGGGTGCTCCCTCCGCTCATGGTGGTGTCGTTTCTTGCGGCGGTGGTTTCGGGGGTACATTACGTGGTGGTCTGGACGCGAAAGGCCGCTTCCATGTCTTGACACCGTTTCCCCCCGGGTGGTATGAACGTGGGCGGTCCCGACGCGCGCGGGGCCTGCAGCTAGCTCCAGGGGAGGGGAAAGAGGGTGATGGATTCGGTGTTTATTATTGGCTGCGGCGATATCGGCAGGAGGGTGGCACGGCTCGCCATGGAACGGGGGGAAGCGGTGACCGCCCTGGCGCGTTCGGAGGAGAGCGCAGGCCGGCTTCGAGAGCTTGGGATCGCCACTGTGGAGGGGACCCTCGACGATCCGGATACCCTGACCGGCTTGCCGACACGCGGCGCGGTGGTATTCTATTTCGTACCTCCCCCGGGAGGCGGGAACATCGATACGCGCGTCAGGAATTTCTGCGCGGCGGTGGCGCCGGGAGACGAGCCGCGGAAGCTGGTCTACATCAGCACGAGCGGCGTCTACGGCGACTGCGGCGATGAAACGGTCACCGAGGAGACGCCGGTCAATCCCCAGACCGCCCGGGCAAGGCGGCGCCTGGATGCCGAAACGGTTTTGCGCGCCTGGGGGAAAGAGCGGGGGATAGCCGTGGTGATCCTGCGGGTCACCGGGATCTACGGTCCGGGACGGCTTCCGCTCCAGCACCTGACGAGCGGCCAGCCGGTCCTGCTGGAGAGTGAGGCAAGGTTGACGAACCGGATCCACTCCGAAGACCTGGCGCGCGTCTGCGTCGCCGCCGCCGACCGCGGAGACGACGGCGACATCTTCAACGTGAGCGACGGCCACCCCGGCACCATGACCGAATACTTCAATGCCTGCGCCGACGTGCTGGGGCTTCCCCAGCCCCGGCAGGTGACCATGGCGGAGGCACGGCAGGTAATGACGCCGCTCATGCTGTCGTACGTCACCGAGTCGCGGCGGATGGACAACCGCAAGATGCTGGAAAAGCTCGGGATTGAACTGCTGTATCCCACACTTGAGGAGGGGCTGAGGGCTTGCGTGTCCGTAGAGGAGGGGAGGGGGGAGCAGCCGTAGGACTACTGGAGGTATTCTTTCTCGGCCATTATCTGTGAGATGAGGAGTGTCTGCCGCCCGGCCGACGTACTCTTCCTGCGGATCACCTCACGTACCGACATGAGTTTGCGGATGAGCTCCTCGCCGCTTCTCGTCAGCAGCCGCGCGCGCTGGTCCCGCCGTGAGTAGGGGGTGAGGAACGTCAGCGCCTCGGCGATCCTGCGGGCGGCAAGGACCTGATCCTTGAAGCTTGCGAACTCCCCTTCTTCCAGGCGCCTCCTGGTGGAAGTGAGCTCGTCTTCGAAGTAGCTCATGATGCGGTTGTACAAGGTTTCGCTCGTCATTTTCACCCATGGAGGGGAGGTTGTTTCGCAATAACGACAATTACTCCTCTCTTCGGCCGGTCGACCATTTTCTTTAGCTGCTTTTTCGATCGTCCCAGACAATATTTTCAGATTCCAGGAGAGTTTGCCCGATTCGGGCCGGTTGCGGGCCGATTTGCGATTGACAGCGGGACATATAGACGTTATTAATATACGCCAATTCGCTGGATTTTGCCGCCAAATGACCGGCCTGCGCCAGTTGTGATAACGAATTTTGCCAGAGGGACCAGAGGGAATCGACCGATGAAACTGTCAGGTGAGAAACGAATGGTTGTGTATCTTCAGGCGGTTGCGATCCTTGTCGCCCTTGCAGCCGGCGCGCTCTTCCACGGGGAAGGGGACTCTTTCGCTGCAGAGCGTTCAAAGAAGGACCGTCCTCCCGTAGCAACGGTCCAGATAGCGAGGCAGCCCGAACTCTATGCCTCCGAACCTCCTCCCCTGACCGTGGTCCAGTGCGGACAGTGCCACCCCGGCGTCTACCAGGACATCAAGAACGATGGCGGGCGTCATACCTTCCAGTGCCAGAACTGTCACAAGACCTTCCACAGTTACAACCCGATCAGGGGGAACTGGGCCGAGATCATGCCCAAATGCGCGTCCTGCCATACGCTTCCCCACGGCCCGTCGTTCACCGAGTGTTCGGCATGTCACCAGAATCCCCACGCCGCGGCCAAGGTGCCGATGAGCCAGAAGCTTCTCTCCTCCTGCGCCGGATGCCACGCCGGGCCGCCGGAGGAGCTCAAGAAATATCCGAGCAAGCATACCAGCCTCTCCTGTGCGGACTGTCATACGGCCCACGGCCTGATCCCGTCGTGCAGCATGTGCCACAAGCCCCACTACGAAGGTCAGGGGTTCAAGACCTGCGCCAGCGAGTGCCATCCGGTCCATATGCCGACCCAGATCCGCTATACCAAAGATGCCGATGCCCGCACCTGCGGCTCCTGTCACGACAATGTCTACGCCACCTGGTCCAAGAGCCCGAGCCGCCACGGCAAGGTCAACTGTGCGGTCTGCCACACGAAGCACGGCCTGATCCCCAAGTGCACCGACTGTCACGGGCTGCCCCACAGCAAACAGCTCCACGAGCGGTTCCCCAAGTGTCTGACATGCCACCAGGATGCCCACAATCCGCCGGTGCGCCAGCGCTGAGACTTAAGGCTGTCCGTTCCTCTCCCCCCGACACTGAAGGGGGGAGGGGGAACGTTTTCGATGCAGTGACCATGAAGAGGGGTAGTGCGTGACGTTCTATCGAGGCCGTGCCATACAGCTCTGGGTGCTCGCCATCCTTCTGCTCTGGCCCCACCGTGCGCCGGCGCTGGAACTCGGCCTCAGCTCCGACACCATCGTTCGACAGCTGGAGCGCGACGATCGGGACGGCCGGTCCCGTTCCCTCCTTCCCGCTTACGAGTTTCTCCGGTTCGATTACGGGAACCTCCGGACGCCGGGGCTCTCTCTCCACGCCTATGGCTGGGGAAGGGTCAACCTCCAGGACAACTACGCCAATAATACGACTGCCGGCGAGCTTCTCTACGCCTATCTGGAATACCTTGACCCGAATCGAGACTGGCAGTTGCGACTCGGAAGGCAGTACGTCTTTGAGGGGGTGACGCGGGAAAGCCTCGACGGCATTTACGTCAAGACCGACATCGTCCCGTCAGTAACCCTTTCGGCCTATGCCGGCTTTCCGGTTAACCTGAATGATAAAGGTGGGATGAGCGGCGACAGCATGGTCGGCGCCCGGATCGTCCACTCCCTTCCCGGACGGTACGACGTGGGGCTCTCCTACAAGCGCACGGCGAACAACGGCTCCGTCGACGAGCAGCTCCTCGGCACCGACGTCTCCCTGCTTCTCCCATGGAACGTCTCCGTCTTCGGGCACTCGACCCTTAACCTGCTTACCGCTGAATGGGGCGAGCACTCCTACGAGGTGAGGATCCCGATTTCATCCTTCGAGATCCGTCCCTTCTTCCAGAAGTACCGGTACGCAGACTTTCTGAGCCCCAAACCCGGCAGTGCCAACCCATTCCGCGTCCTGTCCCGGTTCGGCGACCGGGTCATGGTGGTGGGAAGCGAGGCGTTCTGGTACCCGGCGGAAAACATCGAGTTCGGCGGCCGGTACAAGCACTACGAATACGACAGCCGGTACGGGAAGGCGGACATGTACACGGCCCTGGCCACCGTTCGGCGAAAGATCTTCTCTGAGGTCGGGGCCGAGTTCGGGCGGGTCGAGGGGGATATCCCGGAGAACCGCTATTTCCTCGGCAGGGCATATGTCTACTGGGACATCGCCCCGTTCTTCGTGACCGGAGACGTGATGTACGTCGACTACGATGAGGATATCTACCGCAAGGGATCGGCATTCTTCGCCTCCGCCGGGGTTGGCGGCAGGTTTCTGGAGAAAGCGCTCAATGTCAAGCTGGCCCTCGACTACAGCAACGATCCCTATTTTAACAAGGACTACCGCGGCATCCTCTCCGCCTCCTACTCCTTTGCGAAATGACCGCGCCGGAGTCTGACCGCCGTTTTGGAGCATTTTTCATGACACATGGTACGATCCTGAGGATTCTCTGCGGAATGGCCGCCTTCGGTCTTCTCGCTTCCTGTGCCGGGGAGAAACGTTACCGCCTTCCGGTGAAGCATCCCCAAATCTACGAGCTCGGCGAGCGCCGGGAGTTCTGTACCAAGTGTCATGGCTACAAGAAAGAGCCGGTCGATTTCGAGCGTTACAACCATACCCCGCTCTTCACCGACTCGCACCGTCTCGTCGCCTACCAGGACCAGCGGATCTGCGCCCTCTGCCACGAGCAGAGCTTCTGCAACGACTGCCACGTCTCGCGCACCGAGCTCAAGCCTTCCATCAAGAACGAGACGGAGAACTACCGGCGGATGCAGCATCGGGGCGATTATCTTTCGCGCCATCGGATCGACGGGCGCCTCGATCCGACCTCCTGCTACCGCTGCCACGGCAATCCGCGTTCTTCGCAGACCTGCCAGCCGTGCCACGGGTAAAGTGCCGGGGCTCGGACGGAGAATGTATGCGTAGGTTTATCTGGCCTTTCTTCCTGTTTTTCATGATCCTCGCCGGGTGCGGCGGGGGGAATTCCCCCAACTCCGACGCGCCATCCCCGGTCAACGCCCACGAGGCGACGTGGGTTACGTACCATCGCGATCCTTTGCTCGATTTCAGTGATCCCCGCGTCGTCAGAGGGCCCAATGGCGAGCTTCTCATGGACGGCATTCTGGTCAAGGAGCACGTGACGCAGTGCCAGGTCTGCCACGGCGTGAACCTGATGGGAGCCAAGGAAGGGGGGGCTGGGCCTGCCTGCCTCGATTGTCACGTGCTTGACCCGATCAAGTACCCGGTCATGTGCTATTCCTGCCATGGCGGCTGGCCCATCGTTCCGGTTCAGCAGCTTTACACGAGCGCCGCCGGGAGAAACACCCTTATTCAAAATGGCTGGCCCGTCCAGCCGCTCCAGCAATGGTTCTCGACTTCCCGGGCCAAGCGGGGCGGGATGCCGATCGACCCCGCTTTCATCAATCGCGTGCGGACGACCTCCATTCACCTGAAGCACGGAGCGGTGAAGGTGCTCCCCTACGATGCCACGCTCGACAACAACTCGCTGTCGCGCAATGACGACTGCCGCGTCTGCCACGGCGGCTCCGGCGAGGGGCTGGGGAGCAAGCACCATACGCGCCTCGGTAAGACCATTACTTTTATCGGTCAGACGGTCACCATCAGCGGCTGTCTGGCGCCGGTGGCAAGCGGAGGAGGCTGCCACACCCTGGTGCCGGGGGGAGGGGGCGGCTTCACGCTCTTTGCGGATTGCGTCGGCTGCCATACCGACATAGCTGCTGCCCACCCGTGAAGGGAGAGGGCATGGAATGTGCTTGTTGAACGGTGTCGATAATCTGTCAATGAGGGTGGCGTCATGACGGCTGAGGCGGTGCAACGCGAAAAAATCAGTGGTTTCGAAGGTTCCGTGGCCGGACTCCCCCTGACGGACGTGATCCAGCTCAAGGGGCAGAACCGGTTTTCCGGCTGCATCTGTGTGGAATATCGCGAGAGGCAGGGGATGATCTTCTTCCGCGACGGCGAGATCATCCACGCGGAGCAGGACGGACGGACGGGCGAACCGGCCCTGTACGAAATCATCCGCTGGCCGGGAGGACGCTTCAATATTCAGCCGAAGGTCACCACCACGAGCCGCACAATCCAGCAGAGCATCGCCTACCTGCTGCTGGAGGCCCACCGGCTCATGGACGAGGAGCAGGCCGGCATTATCCCTCCCCCGGGAAGCGACGACGCCGCCATGGCGACGGTCCGACGGCGGATGAGCCCTATCGCGGAGCGGCTGCTGCAAATCGCGGGGGTCTCCTACGCGGTTCTCCTCAAGCGTGACGGCACCACGGTGGAGGACGAGAGCTTCGAGGCGGAGGCGCTGGCCGGGAGAGGGGTCGCCCTGGCGGGAATCGGAAACCGGCTCGGCACCCTCTTCGGTCTCGGCGAAACCAGGTCGGCCGCGGTTCACGGGAAAGGGAGCCAGCTCCTGCTCTTCGAGGCCAAGAACCACTATATCTCCATCGCGGTGAAGGCGGAGAGCCCCCTCGCCCAGGTGGAGGCCGATATCCGCAGCGCGTTCGCCGCGCGCAAGTAGAGTCCATGGACGGGGAGTCGGACAAGACGATGGATGATGTCCTGCAGCAGATCAACACGGTGCCGGGGGTGATCGGGAGCCTGGTGTGCGGTGCCGCCGGAGAGGTGGTGGCCCATGCCTTTCCCCCCCTGTTCGACCTCTCTATTCTCCAGGGAGTCGCCGGCGCCGTGGCCGATCCGGGGTCCGGGGTGCGGAACAGTGCCGGGGCGTTCGACCTCGTCGATCTGCGCTACCAGGACGGCCGCATCGTCGTCAAGCCGCTCGAAGAGTCGTTTCTCCTTCTCCTCTGCACCAAGGCGATCAATCTCCAGGTGCTTACCATCTCCCTCAATGTCGCCAAGGGTAAGCTGGAGGCCCTGGGCAGGAACAGGGGGGACGTAGTGGCCGCCGCTGCCGCTGCGGGACTCCCCGGCGTCCTGACCCTTCCCGCGTGCCATCTCCAGAACAGCGCCATCGGCAGCTCCTTCGAGCAGTTCGGCATGGCGGCCATCACCCCGGCGACGGCCCAGCAGATCGGCACCTTCTACAAGACGACGGGGACCGTCAAGAAGCTGAAGCTCACCAGCCCCTCCAGCGGCCTTTCGGGGGTCTTCGCAGTCATGGTCGTCAACGAGAGCGACGACGCCTACGACGGCAAGCTCATCCTCTGCAAGACGATCGAGCGGAAGCTCAAGGTTTCCGCCGCCGACCTGCTGTCGGTGGAACTCCCCCAGGAGCCTGTCGGACTTAGGGGATCGTAGCGAGAGAACGGCAGATCGAGGACAGATTTTCGGGAATTTGCAGGCGAATAGTGGTTCTATTCGTCAAGAATTCCCGGGAATATGGACCGATTTGCCGTTCTCGCAGTAGATTCATTTCTAAGTCCGACAGGCTCCTGCTCCCCCCCCGCATCTCGCCGGACCCGTTTGCCTATCCGAGAAAATCGGGTAGAGTGTAACGGAATTCCCACCCTCTGACGAGGTCTGCCATGTTCGTACTCGACACATCCCTCGGCAGCATAGAGGCCGACGAGGCCGATGTCATCGAGATTCACCGCTCC
>JAJZUC010000046.1 GCA_021847245.1 Deltaproteobacteria bacterium
TGCCAAGGCTACCTTGGCCTTAAATTCTGCGCTGTGACGTGTACGATGTTGCCGCATTGAACCTCTCCTCTCGAAATAGGTCGGTTCATTGCTTAACACCCTGTCTCAAAAAGCGCAACCACTTCATTCGACAGGTATGTTGAGGTCGCGTGCCGCCCGTTTTGTCGTAATCCCCTGCTTCCGTAGCATCTTCACAATATATCTCGTCAGATCGCCATTGTTGACTTCATTTTTGTGGCAAATCTGCCACAGAATCTTACTAGACATACGGACCTTGTTGGTTAAAAGTATTATCGGGATATTCTGACGTGTAATTAAGGAGATGCCCGGAATATGCAACAAACGCGAAAGGCATATACACCGGCTGAAATCAAGAGCCTGCGCCTTAAGGGTGCAATGTATATCCGTATGTCCACTGAGTTGCAGGTGGAGTCGCCGGAAAATCAGGAACGGGCAATACGTACCTATGCCGCTGAATACGGCATTGAGATTGTCAAAACCTATGCTGACCTGGGCGTCAGCGGAATAACCACAGAAAAGCGGGAACAGTTTCAGACTTTGATTGACGATGTAGAACAGGGGCGGAATGGATACAACATTGTCCTGTATCTGGATGAAAGCCGCTGGGGACGGTTTGTAGACAGCCGCGAGGCTGAGTATCACCGGATGAGGCTGGAGCGCAAAAACGTCGTCTGCCAGTCCTGTGAAAAGCCGCTGACGCTGACCAGCAACCTTGCCGACCGGATTATGACTTTGCTCCGGGACGAAAGCGCCAGCGACTACTGCCGCCAGCTTTCTCAGAAGGTGTGGGCGGGGCAATGCAACCTGGTGTCAAAGGGATACCGGCAGGGAGGGGTGGCGGGTTTCGGACTCCGGCGCATGTTATTGGATGAGACCGGTCGCCCCAAGCAGGAACTGGCAATGGGGCAGCGGAAAAGCCTGCTCACAGAGCGGGTGATTCTGATGCCGGGACCGGATGAGGAATGCCGGATGGTGCTCTGGATTTATGACCAGTTTATTGCCGGTAGCAGCGAAATTGAAATTGCAGCGCAGTTGAACTCTCAAGGGGTGAGAAACCATTTCGGCCGTCCCTGGTCACGTGGAACCGTGTGTGAAGTGCTGACCAATGAAAAATATGTCGGCAACAACTTGTTCAACCGCACATCGGGCAAGATGAAGAGCAGAGCCAAACCGAATCCGGAATGTGAGTGGGTTCGCAAGGATCGTGCCTTCGAACCCGTAGTGGACATGGAGCGCTTCTACACCGTCCAGGGGATTTACCGGGAGCGGAACAAGAAAACTACCGACGAAGAGCTGTTGCAGGGGCTGCGGGATTTATACGCCAGGCAAGGGCGCCTTTCCGCGCTGATCATTGACGAAGCTGATTTTTTGCCCCCCAGCAGTCTGATCCGTACCCGCTTCGGCGGACTGCTACGGGTCTATCGGATGATCGGCTATACCCCGGAACGCGACTATCAGTATGTTGCCATCAACCAGCGGCTGCGCGTACTCCATGCCGAGATCGTGGCCGATGTCGTCCGCGATATCGAGAGCCTCTGCGGAAGGAAAATTCCCATGGACCCGGAAAGCTGCCTGCTGGAATTGAATCACAATCTATTCGTTTCAGTTGTCATCAGCCGCTGCTTCATCACCCCTTCCGGAACCAGGCGCTGGAAAATCCGCTTTGACAGCGGCCTTCGTCCCGACATAACCGTAGCGGTACGCATGGACACCCGTAATGAAGCGATCCGGGATTACTACATCCTGCCTGCGCTAGAATTTTCAGATGGGCATTTGAAGCTGTCAGAGGAGAACGCCGGTTTTCTGGACGGCTTCCGTACCGATACAATGGATTACTTGCTGAAACTCAGCGTCAACATCTCTCTCGACAAGGCGGTGCAACATGGAGCATGGGGCCATAGCGCTTATTCCCATTGAAGATATTCACATCCTGAATCCACGGGTGCGCAATCAGATCATTGCCGAAGAAATACGGCAGAACATTCGGAGCATCGGCCTGAAAAGACCCATAACGGTCGCTCCCCGGAACGACTCGAAAAACGGCAAGAAATATGACCTCGTGTGCGGCCAAGGGAGGATCGAGGCCTTCATTGCCGCCGGGGAAACGGAAATCCCCGCTGTCATTCGCGAAGTAAGCGAAGAAGATGCGCACGTGATGAGCCTGGTGGAGAATATCGCCCGGCGCAACAATAGCGCCCTGGAACTCCTGCAGAGTATCAAATATCTGAAAGGCCAGGGGTACGCGGACGATGCCATCGCTGCCAAGACCAACCTTGGCAAAGACTATATTCGTGGCATCATCCGTCTGCTCGAAGAGGGAGAGGAATACCTGGTCAACGCCGTGGAAAAGGGGCGAATCCCGTTATACCAGGCGCTGAACATCGCGGCGGAAGATGACGCCGCCGTACAGACGGCCCTGACGGAAGCGTATGAATCGGGGGCATTGACCGGAAAAAAGCTGGTCGTTGTGCAGAAGATCATTTCCCGGCGCAAACATTACGGCAAAGGGCTTTCAGCCCCACCACGCGAAAAGGCCAACCTTTCCGCAGAGGATCTGATCGCGGCCTATGAGAATGGCGCCCGGGAGAAGAAGCGGCTGCTGGCTCAGTCGAACTACATCAAGGATGTCTTGGACTACACGGCCATGGCCCTGCGCCAGTTATTGAATGATGTGCATTTCACCAATCAGCTGAAGGCCGTCGGCATGAATGAGATACCACTGCATGTCACGGATCTTCTGAAAAGGTAGCGGCCATGGCGAACATAATAAAGCAGGGATTCCAGGAAAGACTGATCGAACTTGACGTGGAGGAGCTGCTCCCCACCAAAAGCATTTCCATCTATGCAATGAAATGCAGAAAGTATGCTCAAGTCCTTTCCTCCATCCGGGAAGTAGGCCTTATCGAAGCCCCTGTGGTCGCACCGCTCAAAAAAGGGAAAGGATATCTTCTGCTCGATGGCCATCTGCGGATCATGGCCCTGAAGGAGTTGGGAGTGGAGCGCGTCTCCTGTCTGATTTCCACCGATGACGAGACCTATACCTACAACAAGTACATCAATCGGCTTTCAGCAATTCAGGAACATCGCATGATCATGAAGGCCATACGGTCAGGTGTCTCGGAAGAAAAACTCGCCAGAGCCTTGAATCTTGATATCAGCACCATCAGAAACAAGAAGTGTCTGCTTGAGGGTATTTGCCCAGAGGCTGTCGATCTGTTGAAGGATAAGGCCGTGCCGGAACCGGTTTTCAGGGTGTTGAAAAAAATGAAGGCGCCTCGGCAGATAACCGCTGCCATGCTGATGAATGACCAGAACAAGTTCAATTCCAGCTATGCCAAGGCCCTTCTGGACGCAACGCCGGCGAATCAGCTCGTCAATAAAGGCAAACCGAAAAAGGAAACTCCGGCGATACTGGCCCGCCAGGTTCGTCTTGAAGAAGAGAGTCTCGCGTTATCCAGAGAAATAGGCTCATTGAAGGAGCAGTATGGAACAGCGATGATCGACATGACATCCATACAGGCGTATCTGAAAAGCCTGCTCGGGAACGAAGCGGTTGCAAAATATCTGCGCGATTTTCATGGTCCTATCCATGACAAATTCAAGGAAATTGCTGAACTTGACTTTTTCAGGCTGAAAAATATGGAGTGAGAATGTCAATTGCGGTCGTTTTGACCATGAAATGGATCAGGCAAATTTATTTCCTCTCCAGGCTTTGCAGCAACCGCAAGTAGTCGCGCTGGCTCTCCCAGACCATGCTGGAAAGTAGGTTCACGAAGGGCGTGACGTTGCCGGTGTTGATCTCTTTGACCGCCGCCAAGTATTCGCTACGAAGCATAGGTGGGATGATGGTCGCCGGGTAACCTTCCTGGAGGAGAGCCAGGTTCATCAGCAGCCGGGCGGCCCTGCCGTTGCCATCAACGAAGGGATGGACGGTGACCAGTCGGGTGTGCTGAAGCGCAGCGAACTCGATGGGGTGTTTCTCGGCTCGGAGGCGGGGGATCTCATCTGCAAAGGCAGTCATCAACTCCTTCAGCTCGCTGGGTGCGGGGAAAACGAAGTCGGTGCCGGTGACGATGATGTTCTGCTTCCGGTAGTGGCCGGCGTTGGCCTCGTCTATTCGGTAGTAGAAGAGTTTTATGCAGCTTCAGGATGTCGCGTTCAGTAATCTCCCTGCGGCGGGCGAGCTTCTGCAGGTAGTCGAAGGCCTCGGCGTGACCGATAGCCTCGAAATGGTCCTTGAGGGGCTTACCACCGATGGTGATGCCGTCCTCGATCACCACCTTGGTCTCGGTCTCGGTCAGGCTGTTGCCTTCGAGGGCGTTGCTCGCCCAGGTTAGCTTGATCCGTAAGTAGTCACGCAGCTGTTTGAGCGCTGGCCCCTTCGGGGGGCGGTGCCGGTTGATTTCTTGCTGGAGCTTCTCAGCGTCCGCGATCCGGTTGGTGAATGTCATGGCTTACCGATCTCAACACGGGAAAAAAGTTATGGCTTTGTTCGTATCACGTCCACACTCGTCTCCAGGCAGGGCCGAAGATCGAGATCATTAGCGCCTATTTGGAACCAGTCGTCAGGGCGCTGATAGAAGTCAAAACCTCGGCCGATCTTTATTATCCAGCCAGTACTCAGTCGCACCTCACGATCATGAAGGGTGTTATTTTCTTTGATCTCAAGAATGACATCAAACTGCTTGAGGCTATCTGCGATCATGGAGAGTTTGCCAGTTGCCTCTTCTTTTTCGAACTGGTTGTCGAATTTGGTGATGAGGATAATACGCTTGGGTTTCCCCAGTCGAACGGCAGTCTCACAGAAACGCAGGAAGTTGATGAGTTGATGGTTCTGGCGGATATAGGGGTCCTCTACCACTATCTCTTCAGCTCCGGGAAGGTATTCGCCGAAAATGCTTTCATAAGAGAAACCAGTTGCACCGTAGTGGATGCGATAATGCCGTTCCTTCGCTTCTCGTCGAAAAGGAGCATCAGTCTCTCTGGACGTAGCCGCACGTTCGATTGTAACCTCCTTGGGGACCGGTTCTATCTCAACTGATTTTTCAATGACAGATGCCGATTCCGATGGCGTCTGAGTTGCTTGCTCAGCACCAGGTACAACGGGACGGGTCGGATTTTGGGTGGCATCGGCATCGCGTGATTCTGGGCAGAAAACGGTAATCAACTGACCATCAGTGCCAAAGTAGCCGAGATTGATGTTGGCAAATTCATCGTCGGGTTTCTTCTTGTTGAGTTGCTCCTTAACCCGCCTCCGACCTTCGATGGCGTAGGCCAAGTACTCGTTTATCTCATCTTGCGTCGGCTCGTCGCCCGGATGGAGCATCTTCACAAAGGCGCAGACCGTCTTGAGCACAGCCGTCTGATCCCGTTGATCGTATCCGGGGCCAAGCTTGCACGCGGCCTTCATCTGGGCGAAGCGGTTCGTCTTACGGGCCAGATGATGAAATGCCTCGGCCAAATATTCGATGATCAGTCCGTAGTGTCGGGTCAGGTTTTCGTCTTTATTCTTCGGGATCTCCCAACCGGGGACAAAGGTATGGAAGCGATCCAGAATGGCCAGATCGAAGACGGGGTGTAGTGGTTTGAAAAGCGTGTGCTGCGGTGAATTGACCACTGCCTCGATGGAATCATCAATATTGCCGATAAAGGCCATGCTGGCGTTGGCCGTCACAGTCGAGGTGGAACGGGTAAAGTTGCCGTTGGCCATGTACTGTTTCATGACTTGGAATGTCTCCCGGTCACGTACAACAATCCCCTCGCCCACCTCATCGAAAGCGACGACATCCCAGAAGCCAATGATCCCTACCTGCTTGCGTCCGTTGTTCCACCAAAGCGTGGCGGCCGATGTCGGCGCTCCCAGCAGCGTTGAGTACGGGGAAAACTCGCTGAAAGTATATGACTTCCCGTTTCCCCGCGGGCCAAGTTCTATGAAGTTGAAGTTCGGCTCCACGAGCGCCGCGAGCCTTGCCAGATAATGGAACTTCAGTCGTTGACTCATCCAGCCCGGTTCCATGCCGAACGAACGAATCATGACATCGATCCACTCGTCACGGGTGAACTGACTTCTCCCCTCGACGAACGCCTCAAAATCAAACTTGGAAAGCTGAATCGGCTTGAGCTGTTCGATGTAAAAGGCGTAGTCGTCATCTTCGACATCGTTGTGGGCCACCGTGCATTCGGCCCAGATCCCCCCCTCGAAAATGCGGTCGTTCTCCGACTTATAGTAGCGGTCATTGATGGCGATGCGAGAGGAGTTGAAATTCTCCATGCGCGCCCAGGGTCGTTTCTCCTTTTCAGAGTACTTGACGTGAATCTTGTCGATGAAGGTGTGCTTACCCTTTTGCTGGACGATCATCTGCGCCTTGTTGCTTTCGTCGGGACGTACGTAGTTTTTCTGGATCGTCTCCAACACCGCTGCCATACCTTCCTGGATCTCGCGTGGGTCATCGCTGGCGCAATAGCGGGCCAGGAGGAACTCCAGCACGAAAGAAGGAACATTGGTGCCCTTCTTGACTTGCAGGAGCAGGTCTTTGCGTACCACCTTACCCAGAAAAACTTCATTCAGTTTAAGATCAAGCGCGTCCTGATTCATTCGAGATATCCCGTTTTCAGATTGAGATTAGCAAGCAATACGTTGGTCGACGCGTCGAGCACCCGCACGGTGAAGCTCCCTGAAAAATCATCTTCCATCCTGAGACCAACTGAAATGGCGGCGCCCTGCTTGATGCGCACTCCACCAGTCGCCGAATTTGCCGATGAACATGCTCCCACCCACCCGACTATTTTACCTGCCGAGTCCACTGCTTCTATCACCACTTCAACCTCGCCTTCATCGGCGAACAGACCTGCTTGCGGCCAGGCCAGGTCCACGACCGGCCGGCGCGAAGTGATCCGGTCAGATTTACCCTGACGATAGCTAAGGACTAGGCTGTCGGGCAAAGACTTCTTCGCCTTGTTGCCAGCCGGTTCAAGTTGGACAGTAAGACAGGGGAGCACGCATTCCTGGAGCGACAGCCCCTCGTGATAATACATCTGTCCCCTGCTATAGGGCACTAGAGCCTTCGGTGCCGCAAAATCATCAAAGTCTCCCGAGATGCCGAGGTCGCCGCGCTTCAGCACCAGATTGGCCGCATCCGCCTGCCCCTGACCGAGCATGCAACGCGACTTCTCGATCAACCATGTGCCCGACGGTCGAGGAGCCACATTACCGGCACCTTGCTCGTGAAAAAGGATGAAGCCATGGTCGGTGGCGATGACCGCTTTTTCGAAGCCCAACTCCGCCAATCTGGTCAGTCCTCGGATGATCTGACGCACCAAAGAAGGAATCATCTGAAGTACTTGGTGGGGTGTGTCATGAGCGATGGCATCGATGTCGCGGGTACGGACGACAAGCAGCCGCACCTTGTCGGCAACCTTCAGCCTCTTCTGGCGTACCAGATCGTCCAGGTCGATGTCGCCGCACTGGTCCCCCTTGCGCGACTGCAGATAGACCAAGCGTGTCGCCGGGGTCGTCACCGCCTGCTCACCCAATGTGGTGACCAATTTGCCATCCCTACTTGCCAGTTTGAGCGATGATTCCGCGTCGGGCATCAGGCTCGCCATCCCCACCTCGGTATAGGTCGGTAATTGGGCGCAGACGGTATGCAGGGTGACGTGGCGCTTATCGGAGAGCTGCTTCTCAAGCTCAACCCCCAGTTCAAAGCGCAGGGAATCCACCAGAAAGTAGGCGACACGTTCACCCGCTTCGAGAGCCGGTGCGACAAGCTTTGAGAATATCTGATTATTCCAGAGCAGCTGGCTGCCGCTGACAGGCCATCCCTCGGCAGTCACTAGTCGCACAAACTCGGTCTGGAGCGCCTCCACCGAGCGGAAATATGCCGAGCGAGCACGCACGACGAGCGATTCCAGCCCCTCATGGTCCCCCTGCCATTCATTGACCGCCTGTTCCATCTCGCGGTGATTCCGGTCCAGCTCGCGCCAGGTCATGGCGTAACCATGGACGATCGCTTCCAGGGTCGGAAACCTGGGGGTGCTGAGACGCCCAGCAGCGTCCAGCAGATCAAGCGCCCGCAAGGCCAGCGCCCACTCGGCCAGGCGCTCTTCCTGTCCCATCCAGATCGATCTCTTTCGTCCTTCCCATATCTCCCTGGCATCTTCCAGCCGGCCATCGAGCGCCCGCTCCACCATCATCTGTAGAAAAAAGCGCTCTTCGAAGGAGAAGGTATCCCGCTCCCCGAGCTGAGTCATCCCGCGGCTTCGTTCGGCCAGCGCCAATTCCTGTTCGATCTCCCGGGCGATCAATCGGTAGCTGTCCTTATGGTCCTCGTGCTTGCGCAACTCGTCACACACGTCATAGACCAGGCTTTTCGCTTCCATGCCCACTTGCGGAATGGTCTCAAGCGCGGCAGGAATATCCCCGGCAGAATCGAAAACGAATTCGCTGAAAAGGACCACCCGCCACAGTTCTTCCGCAATCGATTGGCGCGTTTGCCCCTTGGTCTTGAGCCTGTGCCCCAGACTGCGAAGAAAGAACTCCTTGGCCTCTGCCACCCATGTCGGGTCGTTCTTGAGCGCCTCTTCCTGTTCGGGCTTCGGTGACAGAATGCTCAGCAGTATCTCTTTGGCAGAAGAGACCCCCAATAGAGTCTTGAGCTTGGGCCACGAGCCCCCCCGGTCGAGCGCATCCACCATGTCGAAGCTCGGCTCGCCTTCCTCGAAGAGCCGATTGATCTCCGGTACATGATCCGGCTTGGCGCGGCGACAGAGGGACGCATAATCATCGCCGTCGCCGAGAGGGAAAGCCGCGCCGATCTCGGCAAATACGGCAAAGGGGTCACGCTGCTTGGCGTCGTCATCTTCAGGGCGATTGGCCGGCACCCAGATCACAAGTTGGTGAATCTGCCCCTCGGCCAGTGCGGTCAGGGCATCCGTTGCCTCCTCCCGCTGTTCGATCACCGATTGCGCCGCGTCGATCACCCGGCACTGATCCGAGGCCATGGATACGGCAATATCGCGATAGCGGCGGACAGGGTCGTAGATAACAAGCGCGCCACGCTCCTGCGCCCGTCGTGTGAAAATTTGCGTCCGAATATAGTCACGGATGGAAACGGGACTTTTCATTCTATACCTGTACCTATGTCCAATAAATGTCCGAATTATGTCCGGAATGGCAAGTCTGGCTGACACAACCTGCCAATGACACCCCGATTTAGCAGGGTGTTGCGGAGTTTCAGCGCCACCGGACAACATTCAAAAATGTCCTGATTATGTCCGGATTCACAGCCTCCAGGTTCGTTGGGTCCGGACGTAATGCGCTGCTCTGCCTTTTCCTTCAACTCTGAGAAGATCGGCGCTCTCCAGTTCCTTCAGGTCACGACGTGCCTGGCGGTCGCCTACGTCTCCTGCGAAATGTTGCAGGTAGTCGCGCAGGGTGATGGAGTCGCCAGGCTTGAGATCGGCTAGAAGCCGGTTCTGCCGCTCGTTCAGATGCTGTTCCGGAGCTTTGATCGACGCCCGGCTGTAAAGGGTGAGCGTAATCCCGTCCTCATCAACCGCCCAGGTTGGCGCCGGAAGCCCCATCTCCCGGCAGGTCTGGATCATCTTGTTCGTACCCCGCCCGATCCGCTCCATATAATTCCGAATGTAGAGGAAATGGGCTATATCCGGATTCGCCGGCAAAGAAGCATGGTTCGTCCGGAGCTTGTCTGCCCGCCACCCTTTGGGAAGCCGTCCTGAATTCCAAATCTCTACGCGGGCCGAATAGACCAGCACCGTCGCTCCGCTGGAAAACGAGGCGTAATCCCGATGAGCAAGGGCATTAACCAGTCCTTCCCTGACGACATAATCCGGGTATGCCTCCAGATTCTGGCGTTGCAGCGCATCTGGAAGAAACTGGGCCGCAAGCGGAGAATTGCGATGAATGAACGCCCGTGCCTGATCGATGACCTGGTTAACCGGGCCGTTCAGGTCCGCCTGGTCGAGATAATCTCCCCCCTTGTCGGTCTGAAGGGCGAATGCCCTGACCCGGACCTGGGGATTCCTCATTGCGGGACGCTGACCGAAACAGACGTCGGCGGCATTGGTCAGCATGCCACGGTTCCACATACCAAGGTCGGAGAGAACCGCCTCAGGATCGTCCGGATGGCGGAAATGGAATCGATTTCCCGCCGTGGCTTCCTGCACGGTTCTCCGTATCTCGGCCGCATCCAGGTCTTCCAGCGAGAGTACCGGCGAGCCCCTTCGCTCCCATCGTTCAACTTCGGTTGAACGCCGCTGGAGCAGCATCTGCAGGTCGTCGCCCGAGGCCACCACCGTATTTGCCCCCCTGCGAAGATATACCCGCTCATTTGCAACAAAGGGGGTATCCTTTCCGCCCGGCACGTCGATCACGACAATCTGCTTTCCCCCGTGAAGCCCTTCGACTTCGACGGAAAATAACGCTTTAGGGGAAATTGTTTCCATCAGGAATGACTGGAGGTGCTCTGTCACTTCTTCGGCATCGACCACCCCCACAACACCTTCCTTCTTGGAGACCCCGACAAAGACCCTTCCTCCACCACTGTTAAGAAGTGCGACGACGTGCGAGGCGATGGCATCCTTGCCCAGAGAAGGAGCTGCGAATACAAGAGTTTCTGACTCGCCCTGGCGGATCAGACGTTCAATAGCGCTCATTCAGGACCTCCTTTCTTGAGGACCTTCCGAACCGCCTTCACATCCTCAAACTTCTCCTTGAGAAAGGCTTCGGCCTCCTGGAATCGGCGAAACTGGCTGACAGCAAACAATTGAGCGTCTTCAGGCGATCCAAATGTCTGCACCCAGTTGCCGGCACGATCCTTATACACTTCAACATCGTGCCGTGTGGCCATTTCGTACATGTCGATGATGCGTAGATCCTCAAAAATAGGAGAAGGAGTAAGCTTGAGAGTTTCTCTCTCTTTTTTGCTGCCATAATTCAGTTTTGCGAGAAAACCCCGGGCAAAGACTACATGGTCGTGGGCCAGAATCCAGCGGGGCTTATTCAGATGGATCGCCTCTCGCATCTCCTCATGGGTGATTGAATCATCTTCCGGCTTCTCTTTACCACTACCGTAACGGGGAAGGATGATGCCAAGATAAAGATCGCACTCCTTCACCGCTCGCTTGCAACTTTCCAATGCGGTGAGTTCTGGATACACCGGCATCGTCCCTTTATGAGACATCCAGACCTCATAGTTCATCTGGACGAGGGAAGCATAGATGCGGTCAAGCAACTCCTCGAAGCCGAACACTGCAGAGGAGACCATAAGAATGGGTTTTCGTTTAGTTGTCATCATCAACCTGTTGATTTTATCTTCTATCTCTTGATCGACATGAAAGGAAGCTTTTGGGTCGCCTCCAGAATCTTCCGGAACTGGTACGAAATCCTGTTACCCTCAACCAATAAGTTAATTTCGTTATGGAATTTCCCGCGACCCCAAAGATGATGCAGCTCAATTTCACCTGAAGAAACGAAATCGTATCCGCCTGGTGGTAAGAAGTTATTGCCGGTATTTTCCTGAATTTCACTTAGATGCGCGTACAACCTATCCATAGCGATAGAAAGCATCTCATTGATGATAAAATTTTTATCGAACTCGGCTGCTGCGTCATCTCCAGTGGTAACATTGCATTCGACAGTCTCTGATAACAACACTGGCGCAGGTGATTGGATAAAAAGGAAATATGCCGCTTTATACTCCCCTTTTTTATCTACCACTGCATCCAAGGTGGTGACTATCACGGGTTTGCTTATTTCTTGAGATAGCGGCGCCCGCTCGATTTTTTCCTTACCCTCATAAATGAAAACCTTCTTCTCTTTATCTGCCATGTTCTCACCTCTCCTGTCTTGGCCGCTGTAAGATTCTGAGTTGAAAATGCATTCTGCTACGTCCTCATTCACCCATTTCATCAAAATCTGTCTGCACGGCTTTCTTCCTCCCCCGCGTTCCCTTCTGCTTCGGCGGTTCAACCTGGCAGAGGTGTTCCAGGCCGTGGGCGATGGCGATGGAGCGGTCGTTCCTGCAAACATCCTCTACGCGCTTGGGCCAGATGCTGTAGGCCAGATGCGCCCAGACGTAGTCACCCTTTTCCAGCTTTTCCCAGCAGGCCTTCAGGTCCTTCTGCCATTTGGGGAGGCGGAATAGTTTCCACATGGGGCTGGCGGTGATGAGCACGCCGTCGTTGAGGTTCGGTTTCCAGGGGAGTTTGATGATCCGCTCGATCTCGGTGTGGAAGTCTGCCAGTTCCTTCTCCAGGTCCAGCAGCTCTTCCAGCCGGTCGCGGTGGGCGCCGGATTCGCGTAGGACGCTGATCTCGGCGCGGACGAATTTGAGCTTTGGGTCGACGAAGTCGGCCAAAGCGGTGTGAAGGGTCTGGTCGGTCAGGCGGTGGTAATAGATCCAGAGGGTATATGAGCCCTTGGCGGTGGAGAGTGGCCAGTAGATTGGCGCCTGGCGGCGGCTCTTGGAGTAGCGCTTGAGGTGATCGGCGAAAAAGCCGGACGGACGGCGGAAGTAGTCGCGCAAGGTCTTCACGCCCAGCAGTTCGCAGGCTTCATGTTCGATGGCTTCCCATCGGTCGTTCCAAATAACCTTTAAGGCATCTTCAACGCGAGCAACGATATCCTCGGGATGGTTTTCGTCGTCCACCAGGATACCAGGCCAAGAAATGCGCAGCTGGTAATCGGTCGGCACGTCCTGAGGCTCGGCAGGCAGACCATTGGCATTCTGCAACATCCCAGGCGGACAAATAGGCAGGGCTGCGAAGGGGTCTGGCAACTCGGGCGGCTTACGCTCCCCCGTGGCAAAGCGAATGTCCCATCGCCCCAAAGCGATGCCGACAGCGTAGGATAAGGATTCATCAACCCAACCTGTTGTTGGCAGACATTTTGAAAAGGTAGTCTTTGGGCGAGTAGCCAGAAGAAAACTTCCAAAGCAAGTGGAGCAGTTTTCATCTATCGTGCCAGCAACAGTCGTGTCAATTGCGGAAAGTTGGCTTTCATACCTAGCAGCCAATTCCACGTATTGTGATGCTATAGCATCAGGGTTTTCCTCTCTTTTAACTGTGCCAACAAAAGTCTCTATGGTTTCCGTCCGAGATAAAATCGACGCTAATTCGCACCATGCTTCTTTCGCCAAGCTCCCAGCTTTCTGAAGTAAAGTGGAGTCGAGATCAGGCGTAGGAAGCTGTGAGACGTACCCTGCGAGTTTGTGTTGGCCACAGTATAGGTTTAGTAGAGTTTGTCCAACAGTTGAATTCAGGTAGGCAATAAGCGGCCACGTAAAGCGCTCCTGAGTTGGGAACGCGCAGTGCCCCTCATTTGAGAACATTGATCTTGCAGGGAGTGGGTATGCATACATGAAGTCTGTGCGCTTGCCCCATCCCAAACCAGCTTTGCCAAACCAATTTTCCGACTCCAAACGGAACCCGCTTAAGGGGCGATAGCTTGACCATTCCTTTTCATAGTATGCTACGTAGAATCCGTCTCCAATGATTGGCGCATACGCTCCACCGTTATTTAGGGTCCACCACTTTTCCCCATGCTGCTGACAAGGTATTTCCCACCAGCAACGAAAGAAACGAAATGTGTCTCCAGGCGTATATCCACGCCGCGTGATAGCATAATTTGGCTCCAGCGGATGCCACTTTATGAATGGAGGGACAAGGAAATCTGGCGTCTCATACGCGATTGCTCCTCCAGGGAACTTCTCAAAGAAATCAATTTCTCGAATAAATGTGTCGTCTAAAATACCTTCACAAGCGTCTCGAAGCTGTATTACGTTTGTGAGAATATGTGAATCTTTTTGATCCAAACTTACATCTGCCGACCTTACCGATATTAGCGACTGTTGCGCAGAAGAACTAGCGACCGATGTAAAGCAGCAGCTTGCTACATTGGCATCGTCTAGAACTCCCCAACCAAGATCCACCAGAGATCGGAAGCCGTTGCTAGGTGTGAGCATGAAGTCTCGAAAGTCTTTGTAGTCTGCCTTTTTAAGCCACGTGCTGTCTGTGATTGCACCAACTGCTCCCCCGGAAGCGAGATAACGCCCTCTCACCACAAATGAGCATAGTAGGTTATTTGAAAACAACTTGAACTTTGTATCCAGATAAGCGTCTGCGATTTCAGTTGAGTCACCAAACGGCGGATTCATAAGCACTACATCATATCGCTTGCGGCACAAATCTATAAAAGCGAATCCCCTCGCCGCATCCTCTGCAAACAACCGTCGCTGATACCCATGTTCCCCAGCAACTTCTGAATAATCCAGCAACGCCTGATAAACCTTCTCTTCCGCTCCTTCCCAAAATCGTTCATCTGTGATACCGCTGAAGTCCAGTGGGAGTTCGGTTTGTACATGATTTATCGATGCATGACCGAAAAGCCCCATCTGTTTTAGCTTCGGCACTTCCTGCCAGCGTCGCTTAGCTTCTGCGATGATATCTCGAATTTCTTCCTCGATTTTAAGGAGCGAGCCAGCCTCTCCAGCAAGCTGCATCTTATCGAAAACCTGCTCTACCAGGTATCCCAATGCCGGCACTTCCAGGCTGGTTGTGAACTCCCGCAGTAACTCTTTCTCTCCCGGCATTGGCTCGGCACAAACGATATTGGATCTGGTAATTCGAGGCCGTTTTGCAGCAGGTACTTTCTGAGCCTGCCAGCTCTTTTGTGCCCGGAGCCAAAGGGAAAGCCCGGCGATCTGCGCGGCGCGGGGATCGATGTCGATACCGTGGATATTGTGCTCGATGATGAGACGCGGCACTTCACAGAGGAAAGTTTCCTTATCAAGGAAGTCGCCGCGGAGCGATTCCATCCCCATCTCCCACGCTTCCTCGTAGATTACCACGTAGAGATCGAAGGCATAGAGCCCGAAGTGCATGGAGCCACAAGCGGGGTCCAGCATCCGCAACTCGCGAGGGTCTTTGACTTGGCGATGTGGGATATAAACAGGCTGCTTGAGAAGTTCTTCCTGGCTAAGCCCTTGCCGTTCCGGTACGACAGGAGCAGATTCACCAGGATTCAGAAAAACCTCTGTTGGGCGCCGGACTAGGTAACGACACTGCACAGCAAGACTAGTCTCACCCTTTTTCATCTCATACCAGATGCGTCCTAGCGTGTTGTCTGTAAGGAATTCGACCACATAACGCGGAGTGAAGAACTGGTTGCGGACGGCCAGCTCGCGGCTGTTGCGCGGGGCAGCATGCTCACGCATCTTTTTCCGCTCGGCGGGATCGTTGTAGTACTGGTAGACCCAGCCGATGGTCTCATCCTCGGCCCAGAGGGAGTCGAGGTCGGCGGAATTAAGCAGATCAAACAAGGCCAGGAGGGCAGTCTCGCGGGGAAAGAGCAGACCATGGGGCGAACGTCGGTCGAAGAGCACGCCGAGGTCCACGGCCAGTTCATCGAACAGGCAGAAGAGATAACGGCAATAGCGGCGATAGGTGTCACCCAGGCCGGAACCGGCCACCTGCTCGAAGACCTTGAACCCCTTAGACTGGTAGCCTTTGCCGACCGATTCGACGATAAGGCCCCGCTTCTCCGCCATGCGGATGGCGGCCAGCCGGTTGAGAACCGTGAAGGCCTGCTCGCGGGCCAGACGGGCAACAGCCGCCTTGGCCCCCTCCCGGTCTTCCGGGTGGGTTTTGACCAGATAATCGACCCGTTCCCGCAAAAGGGAGGCAGTTGCGAGCCCGGTGTCGTCCAGGTGAGCGAGCTGGTCAAGGGGAGTGATCGTCCCCTTATCCGAAATCCCGTAGAGACTCTGGAACTGCTGGGTGAACTCGTCGGCGATGAGATCACGAGACTTGCCAACAAAGGATGCCAACCGGTTCCGTGTGGGTTTATCGAAGGCCATGCTCAGTCGATTTCCTTCCAGGTGATGCGTATTTGTTTTGAGGCTGAGACGCGGCTGCGCAACTTGGTCAGCTCCGCAATCAACAGGTCGATCTCTTTCGCCGATTTAAAGACCCTGGGAACAACGACGTCGGTTTCTAAAATCTCCGGTTGCCCGCCTTCGGGCTCGCGTTCCTCCGGTTTGGCAGCACGGTATTCTGCCGCCTTCTTCTCCACATTGCCGGCCAAGTCGCGCAGGCGGTGGTTGAGGGAGTAATCGTGGCCCAGAAGTTTCCTCAGTCCATCGAGGGTATCGTCAGTTTCGATTTCCAATTTCGCAACTTCAGAGGTAAACCAGGTGCGGTCATCCTCCGGCAGGTCGGCCCAGTCGGCAGACTTTTGCCAGCGAGCCGTTTCCTCGGCAATCAGTCCCGCCTGTTGGCTGGCCAAGTCGGATGTAGTGGCGGCAACGAGCCTGTCAAGCTCACCCGATGCCGTTTTCAGGGTGTAGAATTCGTCGAAGAACGACTCACGGCTGAGGACATCGCTCACCGTAGCCAGCGGCTCGGCGGCAGCCTCCTTGAGCTTGGCGGGTATGCCGGAGTCCGGCAGGGCGTCTATTTCCTGACGCAGTCGTTTGAGGTGTGTAAGTGTCGGGCGCAGACCGTTGTCCAACGCCTTTTTAAGCTTCCTCGCCCAAACCAGCGAATCGTAGAGCGGGCTATCCGCGCCACCCAGACGTTTTACCGCATCGGAACCGTCGCCGCTAACAACCTCGATCAGGTCACTGGCCAGGTTCTCAGCCCGGTCTGCCTGTTCCGGAGAATCCAGGCCAAGGGAGCGGAGCTCCATAGCCAGAGGACCAAAGACTGCCTGATACGCGGGGAAATGTTTCTTGGCGGCAGTGGCGATTTCGTCCTCCAGGGGGAGGATGTTCTCGCCGGTTAGGTCGCGCAGCCGGTCGCTGGCGCGCACCAGGGCCTCGGGGTCGGGCCGTTCCTGTCGCAGTGCGACACCTACGGCGCTGAGCGCTCTGTTGGAGGCGAAGGCGGCCAGGGTTTCATCGTTTTTCACCACATGATCATGACCGGCGATGCGGAGCTTGATCTCCGCGCCGATGAAGGCGCCGGCCAGCAGATACCGAGTGGTATCCTTAGACCAGCCGAAGGGGGGATCGGCAAAGTGGTCGAGCAGGCGGCGCCCCTCGACCTGCCCCTGCTGGCCCAGATAGTCCTTGATGGAAACAATGGCCTTGTGGTCGGTCTTGATCTGGGCGCGGCCACCGGCCCGGCTGACCAGGGTAAGGGGATCCTCGTTGGTGGTGACGCGGTCAAGCTGGGTCTTGAGAAACTTTTCGGCCAACCCGGAATCGGCCTGATGGGGAGCCTCGACGTAGCGGTCGAACACCCGTCCGGCGGCATCGGCAAGGAAGCCCTTGGCGGCCTCAAGCAGATCGGCGCCACATTCGGTTGCCGACCGGTGGGCGCCATGGGCGACAAAAGAGCCTGCGAGCAGGGCTGCATGGATCTTCCGCTCCAGACTCTCGGAGGTGCGTTGGAGTCGCTCATCCACTATGCGGACGAATTCCTGCGTCTCCGGATCGGAGGCGGTCCGGTGCAGATCGAGGAACTTGCGGCATTTGACTAGCGTGACGGCAAGCTGGTCGGCTTCGGGGTCTGAGCGGCCCAACCAGTAGATGTTGGTTTTCTCGCGACTGGAGCGCGAATCATTTTCCCGCTCGGTGCGGGTCGCATCGTAGTTGGCGGCCGGCGCAAACTCGACATGAATCTGAATGGCTTCCTTTTCGCCCTCCAGGGAAACTGACTGACCACCGGCAACGACCACCTTGAGTCCAGCAGTAACCGGGCGGACGCCGTTCAACCGGGCAGATGGTAACGGCTTGAAGATGGAACGCAAGACGCCGTTGAGTTCGGAACGGACGTCAACCTGACGAAACTCAATCTGGTCGAACTGCTTTTGCAAGGTAATGCCCGTCTGAGTAAGGAAGCGGAGGCTCCCGTTCTTCTCACCGAGCGGGATCATGCCGTCCTTCAGCATGGACTCAATCGCCTTCTCAACCTCTTCCTTCACGGACACAGCGGTCACTGTCGGCTGGAGGAGTGCGGCAATGTTGTGTGCGGTGACGGGAAGGTTTTCCAGGATCTGGAGTACCGCGATGGACTTGGCGACATCAAGGTAAAGGAGCTCGTTGGGGAAGCGGTCATGAACCCGCTCGACCCCGTCCACAATGTAACCGTAGCTGCTCTGAATATCCCGGCGCAGTGAGTCGTAAAAGGTAACCGTATTCGCCAGCTCTCCCACCGAAGCATCGGCCAGACAACCCTTCTGGCCTGACCGTTCTACCAGGACTTCCTGAAGTACCTTGATGGCTGAACGCAGTCCCAGGCCGCCGGTCTTCCGGGCCAGACGGCTGAGGAGCTGGAGCAGAATCTCGAAGTGAGCAGGCAGGAACGGGTATAGATCGACAAATGTCTTTCTGGCCAGGTCAGCCTCGTAGACGCCGCCGTCCTTCATCTGCGTTGCAGTGCGGAGCGAGGCGCCGTGACTGTCGAAGAGGCTCCCCAGCTCCTTTTCGCCAGACGCTGATTTCGTCAGGAGGCGCTTGTGGCAGATCTCCTTGATGTCGCTGGCCTCCAGATTGATCTGGATGGGGAAACGGTCCTTGAGCTTGAAGAGGCCCGGCGCATTGATCATCGCCGAGACGTTGTCCTCGGTAAGCGTTTGCTGGGCGGTGGCAAAGAGCCAGACGGTGCCGCCGCCGATCTGTTTCAGGTTCTTCGCCAGGCCATCGAGATTGAGGATGAGATTCGGCTTGGCCGAGACGTATTGGCCCACCTCATCGACGATGAAGAGGATATTCTTCTTGCCGGATTTGCGGCGCACCAGCTCGACCATCTCCTCGGCACGCTTAATCTCGGTCTTGTTGACGTGCAGCGTCAGGTTCTGGAAATCCTCGGCCTTGGGAAACAGCTTGGGGTAGAATTCGCTGGCCAGGCGGGCGGCGATCTGATTGGCCACCAGGGGCTGGTTGCGGACTTCGGTCCATTCGATTCCCTCCAGCTCTTCCTTGGCGCGGGCCAGAAAGGCATCGAGCCTTCCGTCCATCTCCAGCATCCGTTCCAGCTCCGCAACCTTCAGATCCTCGGAGTAACCGGCCCATTGCAGCACCTTCAGGTAGAGAACGGTCGAGATGTCCTCCATCGAGGCGCCGGCCAGCATTTCGCTGGCCAGGTCCAGAAAAATGACGGCCGCATCGTAGGTGGTTGAGACCTGGTTGAATATTGCCCGGACCGGAGCGGTCTTGAGCTGGTTCTGCAGAAGCTGGAGAAAGGTATCTTCTCCGATCTTCATGGCGCGATCGAGGGCGAAGCCAAGGTACTTGGTGAACGAGCTCTTGCCGGAGCCGTAGAAACCCGATACCCAGACGCCGATCTCGTGGCCGCTCCCCCCCTGCTTTGCTGCCTGCATCTTTTTCAGGAGATCGGAAAAGTTCTCCTCGATGTGCTCGGTGACGACGTACTCGGAGATTTCGGCACGTAACTGCTCATCGCTGCGGTTCTGATAGGTAATGACCTTTTCGATCGGGCGGCTGAGTGCCCGTGTTGAGTCGAAGAGGTTGCGAATTGAGGCCATGGCGGAAGCTCCTTCGTTATCCTACGTGCTCGGATCGGTAGTTGGGATCGGCAGGGTAAAACTCAAGAAAGCGCAGGCTGGTCTTTCCCTCTCGCTTGCCCGGATACAGAACGACAACCGGGCAACGGATGGCCCCTTGGAGCTGGGCCTCGATGCTGTTGATACGCAGATAAGGATGAAGTGCTTCAAGGTCGGTCAGGAGCAGAAGCCCGCCGGGAAGCGACGACGCTTCCTCGATCTTGGCCTTGATGCAAGCTACCAAGTCCGTGCCTTCAGTCAGGGCCTTGGCAAGGGTTTTATTGATCTCGCCGAACTCGATGCCTTTTCCGCCGCGCTCTGCCTGGCCGAGGAGCGTCTTCTCTCCCACAAGCCACTGCTTGCGCAGTTTGTGTTCGCGCAGAATGGCGTTTACCGTTTTAGCCATGGACAAGGTAACGACCTGCCAGCTAAGGTTTTCCAACTTGGCCACCCACGCGCGGGTCTGCCGCTTTACCGTAAGGATCTCGCTGGTCGGAAAAACGAGATAATAAATCGGGTCAGAACCGGTACTCTCCAACCGCCGCCCCTGTCCCAGGCGGAGGCAGACTTCATCAAATTTATCCTTGAGTGAGTGCATCGAGGCATTCCTCCATGGTGCGGTATTTCCAAGAGATCTGTACCAGGTCGGCACTCGATTGAATGAGCAGATGACCATCAAAGCTCAGCGTCTTCATTAGGCGGGTAACTTCCTGAGTTTCCAAGCCAAAGAACCGCCAATCGGGATGGTGAACCACGGCCATGTCACTCAGCCCCATGCAGTGGAGGTCGTAAGCAAGGTACAGCGCCGCTTCAGCGCGGATCGAAAACCGCTGAATGGCTCTCTCGTTGCGCCTGCCTGAAACCAGGAGCCCGAAGTCGATGCAACAGCCAAGGAGATACCCGGAAACACGTTCAATGGTCGATTCGGACCAGCGCTTTTTCATTCTTCCGGCATCAAGCGCCCGGTGGATAAAGTTCGCCGCATCACTTTTGGTAAGCGCAGTAGCGCCGGCCATGTATTTCGGCCAGTAGACTTCAATGATGAAGTCACCGAAGACTTGTTGAGCGCGGGCGGTCTGGAGGAAGAACAACTGGACCAGTGCGTCGTGGGGAAATCGCCGCTCCACGAGAGTCTTTAAGCGGGAAGCGACTGCACAGCCATCGACGAGATATCGCGGAGCAAACATCTCGGCCACCAGGTTTCTGGCACGACGGGCAGTCGCCCTTGAAAACAACCCAGTTTCCACGGCGCGATCCGCAAGTTGTGCAGGAATAAGACCGGGCTCCCATAAACGCAGTAAGTCCAGGGTTTCGGCAATCATTCCGAGGCCGGCCTGCAGTTGGGTGGTGTAGTATCTCTCAGCGGGCATAATGTTCCGGCGCAAAATATGGATAGCAGTGAATGCCGTCCTGGAAAGCGGAATAATAATGGGCGGCAAGTTCACGTATAGCTGTAGTAGTCAAAATTCGATGTTCCACCCCGACTTGAACTGGGCCGGCTGGCGCCTTGATAACAGCATCGGCGAGCTGTTTCATGGTAGACATCGCATCATCGCGGGAGGCAATCTGCTTGAATGCTTCATCCCAATCAATCTTGTCGAAGTCGTGTTCGAGTCGATCTTCCAATGCCGGAGGCAACCGAAAGAGATGATAGTTCCCGACGCGGCCCAATGCCTTGTCGTGCACAGTGCAGGCAGCCTCGGTCGTGGATCGCAAGCCCGCCGCCCGAGCCGTCCGGGGAAAGGTCGTTTCCAGAAAACGCAGCCCGGTGGCATCAAGGAAGTTGCAATCCCACCAGCCGGATTGTTTTCCCTGACCAAGATAACCGACTATGAGCCTAAGCTGGATAAGTTGCTGAATTATTATGGATGATTTTGGAGAATCGATTGTCATGAAGGCTCCGAAGTGGTGGATACGGGCTCGAACTCAAAAGCCGCCTTCAGCAAAATGCTGAAAATGGCGGCTTTTGTTAATTTATTTTTATCTTTTGCATTTGCGCTCCATCATCAATCACTCCATAACACTGTAATATTACGCAAGTTTAATACACCTTTTCATCCTCAATGTCAACGGGAAAGGCCGTCCAAGCGACCAGGAGAGGCGACCAGTCTATGCTGCCACCATTTCAGGTGCAATTGCAAAATCCGGAGTAGACTGGACACCCATTCCGATCTGAACTGGACACCGATTCCGGAAAAGAATGGACAGTCATTCCGGTTCTGAGTGGACAGCGATTCCGGTTTTTACTGGACACTTTTTCGC
>JAJZUC010000047.1 GCA_021847245.1 Deltaproteobacteria bacterium
GGGTACGACGTGGAATACGAGCGGGTCGAAACCATGCCCGCCATGGAGCAGGCCCTCGCCAGCCGGGAGTGGGACCTGGTGATCTCCGACTACCGGATGCCGAACTTCTCCGCCCCCGCCGCCCTGGAGACCCTGAAGAGGAGCGGCCTCGACCTCCCCTTCATTATCGTCTCCGGGAAGATCGGCGAGGAGATGCTCGTGGACGCCATGCGTTCCGGCGCCCATGACTACCTCATGAAGGGGAACCTCTCCCGGCTCATCCCAGCCGTGGAGCGGGAGCTGCGGGAATCGGCCGAGCGGCGGACCCGGCGCCGGGCCGAGCTGGCGATCCGCCAGGGAAAGATCGAATGGGAGGCGGCCTTCGACGCCGTCTCCGACCTCGTCGTCCTCACCGATCCGAAGGGGACGATCATCCGCTGCAACAACAAGCTGATTGAATACTTCCGCACCACCTACAACCGCGTCATCGGCACGGACATCACCGAGCTCTTCTACGGTGAGCGGGAGGCCGAGGGGAGCATCTTCCGCCTCTGCTCCGAGCTCAAGCCCGACCAGGAGGATGTCCGCTTCCCGGTGCTCAAGGGGTGGTACAACGCCGCCTGCTACCCGATGCACCCCACCGAGAGCAAACACGGCTTCGTCTACGTCATCAAGGACATCACCAAGCGCAAGCGGATGGAGGAGGAGAAGAAGGTCCCCGACCGGGAGCTCCTCACCCTCTACGCCATCGCCTTTCGCCTCAACTCCCGCCGCGGCTCCAAGCGGATCATGGTCGATCTCCTCTCCCAGCTCCACCACATGCTCCAGATCGATTTCTCCGGCATCCACCTCCTGGAGCGCGGAACCCTGGCCCTCACCGCCTGGCTCGGCCTCTCGCGCGAGTTCGCCGCCGCGTTCCGGACCCTGCGCCGGGATGCCGGCTGGGTCCGGGAGGTGCTGGGGGGGAAGTCGGTCAAGTCCGACGAGATCGCCGGTCACTTCAGCGCCGCGGCGACCGCGGCGGCCGAGGCGATGGGGATGGGGGCGTGGTGCGCCCTCCCCCTCAAGATCGGCTCTGGCGTGATCGGCGTTCTCTTCGTCTCCCACCGCTCGGTCCGCAACTACACCGACCGGGAGGTCTTCCTCCTCTCCTCCATCGCCAACCAGATGGCGGTCCTGATCGAGAACCACACCCTCTACGACCGGATGAAGGTGAAGAACGAGGAACTGCAGCGGAGCAAGCGGGAGCTGAAGGAGCACCTGGAGGAGGTGAAGCGGGCCAATATCGAGCTGGGGCGCCTCAACCAGGCGAAGAACAGCTTCATCGGCATGGCGTCCCACGAGTTGAAGACCCCCCTCACCTCCATCATGGGGGGGCTCCAGTTCCTGCTCCACTACAGCGACATCTCCATGACCCCCGAACAGAAGGAGATGATGGAGTCGGTCTACGAGGGGGTTACCCAGCTCAAGGGGATCGTGGACGATCTCCTCTCCATCTCCCGCATCGAGGCCAAGGGGTTCGTGCTGCAGAAGCGGCCGGTGAACCTCACCTCCCTCTGTGAGGAGGTCCGTCACACCCTCCTCCTTCCCCTGTCGGAGCGGGATATCGCGGTCTCCATCACGGCAGACGCCTGTTCGATCCCGGCGGACGAGGGGTTCTGCCGCCTCGTGGTCCGCAATCTCCTCGAAAACGCCATCAAGTTCACGCCGGACGGCGGGCGGATCGAGATCTCCGGCCGCCCCGTCATCCGCGACGAGCTCCTCGGCCGGCGGGAGTTCCTCCGCTGCTTCTACCGGGAGTTTCCCGAGAACGTGGAGAAGGTCGGGGAGTTCTACCGCCTCGACGTCGCCGACACCGGGGTCGGGATCCCCGAGGAGGAGCGGGTGCGGATCTTCGAGAAGTTCTACGGCATCGGCGACATTGCCTACCACTCCTCGGGGAAGACCGGCTACATGTCCAAGGGATCGGGGCTCGGCCTCTCCATCGTCAAGGGGATCATGGACGCCCACGGCGGCATGGTCTGGGTGGAGCCGGGTGCCGGGGGTGCCGGGAGCGTCTTCTCCCTCCTCTTCCCGATGACATGAGGCGAGATGCGATGGAATCCGCCCTTTCCCTCAGAGCCGTCACCAAGCGCTTCGGCCCCATCACGGCAGTGGAGGACTTCTCCCTGGAGGTGGTGCGGGGGACCATCTTCGCGCTTCTGGGTCCCAACGGCGCCGGCAAGACCACCATCATCAGGATCCTCACCACGCTGCTGCGCCCCACCTCCGGCACTGCTCTGGTGGAGGGGTTCGACGTCCAGCACGAGGGCAAACGGGTCCGCCGGCTGATCGGGGTCGTTCCCCAGGAGAACAACCTCGACCGCTACCTCACCGCCCGGGAGAACCTGCTCCTCCAGGCGCGGCTCCACGGGATGGCCCCCGCGGAGTCCCGGCGGCGGATCGACGAGCTGCTGGAGCTGGTGGGGCTCGTCGGGCGCCAGCACGACTTCCCCGACACCTTCAGCGGCGGGATGCAGCGGCGTCTCGTGGTGGCCCGGGCACTGGTCCACCGCCCCCGGGTCCTCTTCCTCGACGAGCCGACCACCGGCCTCGACCCCCAGTCCCGCCGGGCGGTCTGGGAGTACATCGAATCCCTCAAGGATTCCATGACCATCTTCCTCACCACCCACTACATGGACGAGGCCGACGCCCTCTGCGACCGGATTGTCATCATGGACCACGGCCGGGCCCTGGTGGACGGGACCGCGGCCCGGCTCAAGGAGCGGATGGCCCATGCCCACGTCTACGAGCTCCAGTTCCGGGCCAATGCCGAGCGCTACGAGGCGATGCTCGGCGGTTTCCCCTTCGTCCGCTCGCTGCGGCGCACCGGCGACACCTTCCGCCTCTGCCTCGCCGGCGAGGAGAGCCTGAAGCCCCTCATGGACGCCATCGGCACCGACGACATCCGCAAGCTCTGCCTCCTGGAGCCGTCCCTGGAGGACGTGTTCATCGAATTGACCGGTCGGGAGGTGCGGGAATAGTGTTCAAAGGCGCTTTCTCCATCTGGAACCGCGACATGCTGGTGCTGCGCCGCAGCCTCTTCACGGAGCTCCTGGCGGTGGTCGCCTCGCCGCTTACCTTCTACCTCGCCTTCGGCTTCGGCCTCAAGGGGTACATCGCCAACGTGGAGGGGGTCCCCTACACCGTCTTCATGGCGCCGGGGCTCATCACCATGACCGCCGTCTCCGCCGCCTTCGACGAGAGCGCCTGGAGCATGTGGTTCCACCGCAAGGTCCAGCGGACCATCGAGGCGTACCGGGTCACCCCCATCACGGTCTACGACATCGTCATCGGCAAGATCATCTCCGGCTTCACCCACGGCGCCCTCAAGGGGGTGGCGGTGGCCGCCGTCATCTTCCTCCTCACGGGGTTTCGGGTCGCCGTCACCCATCTGGCGGGGTACCTCGCCTTCATTGTCCTTGGCTCCATGATCTTCTCCTGCCTCGGCACCGTCTGCGGCACCCTCCTCGACAAGCCGGAGACCATCGGCAAGGTCCAGGCGGTGGTGATCATGCCGCTCATCTTCATGTCCGGGGTCTTCTTCCCGGTCTCCTCCTACCCCGCCGCCATCCGCGGCTACGTCACGGCCATCCCGACCACCGCCCTCTTCGAGGGGTCGCGGGTGGCGCTTCTGGCGGGGAGCCTGAACGGCGCCT
Source organism: Deltaproteobacteria bacterium (assembly GCA_021847245.1). Taxonomy (GTDB): domain Bacteria; phylum Desulfobacterota; class Desulfuromonadia; order Geobacterales; family Geobacteraceae; genus Geobacter. The sequence goes on from JAJZUC010000047.1 coordinate 3,678, forward strand.
ACCTCGCCATTCTCGCCTTCTCCGCCGCCGTTGCCTTTGCCGGGGCCGTGGCCATCTTCAACCGGAAGATCGAAGAGTAGCTAAACTTCTTGTGCTGCCGGCGCCGTTCATAGTAGGATTCAATAGATACGCATCTAACAACGGAGTTTTTATGGCCGAAGAATTCATACCGAAATGGGTTGCCTGGGAAACCACCCAGAAGTGCAACCTCAAGTGCGTCCACTGCCGCTGCTCCTCTGACCTGACCTCCTCCGAGGGGGACTTCACCACCGAGGAGGGGAAGAAGCTCCTGAAGGAGATCGCCGACTTCTCCAAGCCGGTCGTCGTCCTCTCCGGCGGCGAGCCGCTGATGCGCAAGGACATCTTTGAGCTGGCCGAGTACGGCACTTCCCTGGGCTTGAGGATGTGCATGGCCACCAACGGCGCCCTGGTCACCGACGAGATCTGCCAGAAGATGAGGCAGGCCGACATCAAGATGGTGTCGCTCTCCCTGGACGGCAGCAGCGCCGCGGTCCACGACGACTTCCGCCAGTGCCCCGGCGCCTTCGAGGGGGTGGTGCGGGCCGCGGAGATCTTCCGCCGCAACGGCCAGAAGTTTCTCATCAACTCCTCCTTCACGAAGAGAAACCAGCACGACATCGCCAGCACCTTCAAGCTCGCGAAGTCCCTCGGCGCCTCCGCCTGGTACATGTTCATGATCGTCCCCACGGGACGGGGCGAGGAGATCATGAGCGAGCTCATCTCCAAGGAGGATTACGAGGAGATCCTGGAGTGGCACTACCAGCAGGAGAAGCTGGAGGACGAGATCCTCATGCGCCCCACCTGCGCCCCCCACTACTACCGGATGGTCCCGATGCGGGCCAAGGAGGAGGGGGTGAAGTTCGAGCGCCGCTCGCTCACCTTCTCCACCGGCGGCGGCAAGGGGTGCATCGCCGCCCAGACCATCTGCCTCATCGACTGCTTCGGCAACGTAAAGCCGTGCTCCTACTTCCACCGCACCGCCGGCAACGTGAAACAGACCCCCTTCCGGGAGATCTGGGAGAACTCGGAGATCTTCAAGAATCTCAGGGACTTCAAGGCCTACAAGGGAAAGTGCGGCGAGTGCGAGTTCCTCAACGTCTGCGGCGGCTGCCGGGCCCGGGCCGACGCGGTGTACGGGGACTACATGGCGGAGGAGCCGTTCTGCAACTACGTGCCGATACGCCTTCAGAAGAAGGCGTAAGGAACGCGATATTTCCGCCATCTTGGCGCCCTCCTCGCCACCCCGCGCTGCTACGCCTCCGCCGGGGTTCCTGCGGGTGCACCAATCTGACGCAAATCTCTCGTTCCTGGTTTTTTCAATCGAAATCCTGTAATAACAATTTCTCTGAGGAGGATTATCCATGAATACCCGTTTTCTCGACGCCTGCTGGGGGAAGCCTGTGGACCGCACGCCGGTGTGGCTCATGCGCCAGGCGGGCCGCTATCTCCCCGAGTACATGGCGGTGCGCTCCAAGTGTACCTTCCTGGAGCTCTGCAAGACCCCGGAGCTGGCCGCCGAGGTGACCATCCAGCCGGTGGAGATCCTTGGGGTCGACGCGGCGATCCTCTTCTCCGACATCCTCACCCCGGTGGAGCCGATGGGGATGAAGCTCGACTTCGTCCCCGGCCCGGTTTTCGAGCACCCGGTCCGGACCATGGCCGACGTGGAGCGGCTCCGGATCCCGAACCCCGAGGAGGATGTCCCCTATGTCCTCGACACCATCAGGATCCTTCGCAAGGAGCTGGCCGGCAAGGTCCCCCTCATCGGCTTCGGCGGGGCCCCCTTCACGCTGGCCTGCTACATGGTGGAGGGGAAAGGCTCCAAGGAGTGGGCCAACATCAAGCGGATGATGTACGCCGCCCCCGAGGTCTATGCCGCCCTCATGGAGAAGGTGACCGTGATGGACATGGAGTACCTGAACGCCCAGATCCGGGCCGGGGCCCAGGCGATCCAGATCTTCGACACCTGGGGGGGGGTCCTCTCCCCCACCGACTACGAAAAGTTCGTCCTCCCCTACACCACCAAGCTCATTAACGGTCTCGACCGCCAGAACACCCCGGTCATCCACTTCGTCAAGGGGGCCGGCACCATGCTGGAGACGGTGCAGAAGGCCGGCGGCGACGTGATGGGGCTCGACTGGCACGTGAACCTCGGGAAGGCCCGCGACATCCTCGGGCCGAAGGTGGCGGTCCAGGGGAACCTGGACCCCACGGTCCTCTACGCCCCCAAGGAGGTGATCGAGGCCGAGGTGAAGCGGGTTCTGGACGAGAACGCCGGCCGCCCGGGGCACATCTTCAACCTGGGACACGGGATCCTGCCGACGGTGCCGCCGGAAAACGCCATCCACATGGTGGAGTGCGTGCACCGGCTGTCGCAGCAGTAGCCGAAGACGTTCAGCATGAACACGAAAGGGACGGTCGCGATGACCGTCCCTTTTCGTTTTCATGCTATGGGAGAAGCGGGGCTTCAGGAGGAGTGGGCGAAGGTCCGGGCCAGGTCGTTGTCGATGACGTAGATGCAGACCTCCTTCGCCCCGTGCTTGTTGTAGCGGAACTTGCTGCAGAGGTTGCCGATGAGGAAGGTGACGTCGTCGCGGATCCGCTTGTCGTAGGTCTTGAACTCCTCCCGGCCGAAGTCCTTGATGGCGCGCCGGAAGTTGACGTTGTCGAGGAACGGGTCGAGGGCCTTCTCCTTGAGGTTGAAGACGTAGCGCTCGAAAAGGGTCTGGAAGAGCCTGGTTTCGGTGATCGGTTTCCCTTCGGAGAGGATCTCCTGGGCGAGGGTGCGGGAGGCGTATTCTTTCTGGGTGTCGCGCCGGAAGGCGAGCCGGCGTTCCGACGTCGCCTCCCCCCCCAGGAGCCGGTTCTCGATCCCCTCGAAGAATCCCTCGGTGATCGAGAGCTTCTCGCCGGTCCAGGTGCTCTTCTCCACGACCCCCGGTTCGAAGTTGATGGCGAAGAGGTAGTTCTGCACGTCGCGGGAGATCTGCTCCTCGTTGTAATAGTAGAGCGATTCCTTCACCTCCTGGAGGATGGTGAAGTTGTAGAGCCGGACCAGGGAATCGATGAATCCGTCCGGGATCTGACGCCCGAGCTCCGGCCTCACCTTGGTGAAGTAGTCAGTGAGGATCGTCATGGTGATCAGCTTGTCCTTGCGGGCATAGGTCGAATAGAAATCGCCGAAGATCTTGAGGGCGTCGCGCCCCGAAAACCCCTTGTCCCCTTCGGCCTCGCTCTCGGCGATGATCTGGCGCCGTCGCTTGGCGGTGAGCCTCTTGCGGTCCTCCTCCGTGAGCCAGGTCGGGATGTGCCCGGTGTATATCTCCATCTTGAGGAGCTGGAGGTTGAAGTCGCAGTACTGGCTGTAGCGGTGCGGCTCGGGGATCCACTCGTGCATGGCCAGGGAGCGCTCCCGCATCCGCGAGGAGATGATGATCCGGGCGAAGTTGTGGAGCACACGGGGGAGGAAGCTGTGGTCGATCTGCTTGCCGAAGATGTTGCGGTAGACCTGGACCTCGGTGTTGAGGTCGAGGATGTAGGGGATCTTGATGTACTCGATCCGGTCGAGGAACGACTGGTAGCTCTCGATGTTCTTCTTGTCCTCCGGGTTCATGAGGGCCAGGAAGAGGGAGTCGACGTTCTCCTCCAGGTCGTCCACCTTGTGGATCCCCTCGCTGACGATGTTGTGGAGCTCGATGAGCCGGTCGGTGTTGTGCCCCTTGATGTCCATGAGGGCGTAGATGCCGTTGTTGGTCTTGGCGTACTGGGAGAAGAGATACTTGACCTCGTTGGAGTCGCGCAGCAGGGCGTTGATCCGGTTCTGGAGCATCTCGTTGGTGAAGACGCTCTGGCGCATCGGCTTGTCCCCCGGGTTGAAGACGCTGATTCCCTCGCCGAGGCGGCGGTTGAAGCGGTAGGGGCGCGCGTGGAGCATCCGCAGCACCTCCTTCGGACTCTTTAGCCTGGCCAGCAGCGCCTGGTAGAGGGAGCTGCAGATGGTGCACGAGGTGTTGCGGAAGACCCATTCGTACTCTTTCTCGGTGAAGAGCCGCCATTTCATCTCGTCGTTCTTGAAAAGATCGTCGAAGAACTGGCGCCGGAACTGTTTCGGCATCACGAGGATCGGGTTGTCGTGGGAGGGGCACGGGATCTCCACCACGTCCTCGCCGGGGTGCATGGCGTGCTCCGCCTCCAGGAGCTCCTCCTGGTTGAACTCGTGCTCCTCCAGGAGCTTCGAGAGCTTGTCGAGAAAGACCGCGGTCTCGTGGCGGGTGAAGCCGCCGAAGGCCTGACGGTCGATGCGCCAGATCGCCTCGTAGCGCATCCCCTCCTCGGTCTTGACGTAATTCTCGAACTTGAGCAGGAGGTTGTTGAGGAAGGTGCTCTTGCCGCTCCCCGGCGGCCCCTCGAAGACGTAGATCTTGTTCTGCTGGGCGCCGCGCCGGAGGGAGTCGACGAGGTTCATGAAGCGGTTGGCAAAGAGGCGGTCGGCGAAGAAGGGGTTGTCGGTCCCTTCCACGAAGAGCTTCGTGCAATCGTAGGAGACGTAGTGGATCGATTCCGGATCCACCGGGTACTCGTCCACTCCCCCGCTGATATGGCTTACCACCATGTCGTGAAAGACCTGGAAGACGTTGCGGATTACCCGGTCGGGGTCGGCCACGAGGAGCCCCAGGAATTCCTCGAAGGGGATCGCCCCCCGGTGGTCCCAGTCGTCGAGGCTCCGATCGATATGGTGCAGTGCCTGTGTTATGGTGTCCATGGATTGATCCGATCAGAGGACGGTTTTTGAAAGCGTCCGGTTTTCCATGGTATAGACGAACCGGCGCCAGTGGATTTTCTTTTCCTCTTCCCGCGTGGTCTTCACCGCCTCTTCGGGGGGGGGAAGACCCGCAACGCTTGTCTCCAGCTTCACCGGTCCCCCCCAGAGGTACTCGATCCCCATCAGCGAGTTGGCGATGAAGTCCAACACCAGCGGCTTACCCTCGAAGACGTGGTTGAGGTAGAGGTACTCGCCCCCCCCTTTGTTCGCATCAATCTCGATCTTCGGTGGGTGGTAGAGGGCATCGAGGAGCATCTCCCGGTAAGCCTCGGCCTTGCGGCTCTTGACGTAGAACTGCCAGCGCATCCGCTCCCTGTCGAGCCGCTTGCCGGCCACGAACAGGCCGTGGCGGTCGACGAAGTCCTGGTCGACGAAGGTGGAGAGGAAGGTGAAGTCGCAGAGGTTCTCCCGCACCGCGAAGATGAAGTCCCGTCCCGTGCCGGTGGAGCGGTCGAAGTTCTTCCGGGAGTCGATGTCGGCGAGGCGCTGGAAGTCGAGGGAGATCCGTCCCTTGTCGGCCATCTCCTCGATCTGCCGGAAGAGCCGCATCCCGATGGCGTAGGGGTTGAGCCCCACCCGAGGCAGCGAGGTGACCCCCGAGTGGACCCGGGCGAAGTCGACCTCGTGGCCGGCGATCCGTTCGTCGGTCAGAAAGAGGGTCTCGTGCCAGTAGCTCGCCCATCCCTCGTTCATGATCTTGGTCCGGATCTGGGGCTGGAAGTAGACCGAAGTCGACCGGACCACCTCCAGCACCCCCTTCATCCAGCGGTTCTCGTCGCGGTTCAGGAACTCGGAGTGCTCCATGATGAACTGCAGGAGGTCGAGCCGCTTCGCCTTCTTCCCCGTGAGGCTCTTGAGATAGACCGCCTCGAACTCGGGGTGCTTCACCACCACGTCGGCGAAGAAGGTCTCCTCCCCGAGCCCGGGGTTGTCCCGCAGGCACTGGTTGTAGCGCTCGATCTCCTTGACGTAGGCGGCGGTCTTCACCCGCTTCACCGACTGGAGAAAGACGTCGAAGTAGTAGTCGAGGCGCCGGGAGAAACGGGGGCGCTCCTCGCGGAAGTGCCCCGAGAGATCGTCGAAGTACCCCACCAGGTTGTCGATGGAGCGGGCGAACTCGATGACGTAGTCGACCCAGCGGCCGTGCTCGGAGCGGAGCCGGGCGATGAGCCGCTTGTCGGCCAGGGCCTTGCCGGTCAGGTCGTACTCCCAGGTGTGGCGGAAGAAGAGGTTGTTCTGGAAGAAATCGATGTGGGCCAGGACGTGGTAGAAGATCATCACGTTGAGCCAGTCGGGGTTGTTGTCGTTGTAGAAGGAGATGGGGGGACGGGTGTTGATCACCGTTTCGTACGGGTTATAGGGGTAGAGCTCGTACTTTCCCTTCTCCTTCAGCACCTCCACGTCGTGGACCCAGTAGTCGTAGAGGGTCGGGATCATCACCTTCGGGTGGAGCTCCAGCATGTCCCGGTTGGTGACGATGTATTCCAGGGTCTCGTCGGAGAAGCGCAGTCCTGCATCGCGAGCCCGCTCCTTGCACCCCTCCATGATCGATTTTGTGTGCTGGTCGATGAGTTCCATGGTTATGAGATCAATCTCCTGATCCCCTCGATCACCCGTGCCTCGTCGGCATCCTCTCCCATGACGTCCAGGCGGAGGAGCTCCGGCCTTTCCTCCAGGAGCCCCGATTTCTTCAGGTAGCGCTCCACCTCGGTGTTGCCGCTCGAACCGTAGGTATGCTCGGCGATGGTGATCCCGACCCGGTTGGCGTAGGTGAGCATCCGCCGCAGCTCGGGGATCGTCTCCTCGCCGTTGGTGTCCCAGTCGTCGCCGTCGGTGCCGTGGAAAACGTAGATGTTGTAATCCCTGGCGAGGCTCTCCTTCTCCACGATCTCGTTCACGAGCCGCAGCGCCGCCGCCACCCGGGTCCCCCCCGCAACCCGGAGGTTGTAGTAGGTGTAGAAGTCGGGGACCTCCCGGGCGTCGTTGTCGTGGAGGATGAACCGCGACTCCACCTGCCGGGCGAACTGGTAGAGCAGCCAACTGTAGATCAGCACGTGCTGGGAACAGACCACCTCCGTCGCCTTCCCCTCCATGGAGCCGGAGTAGTCGCGGACAAAGAAGACCAGGGCCTGGGACTCGTACTCCAGCTCCCGGGAGAGGATGCGGTAGACCCGGTCCCGCGGGTCGATGAGGAGGCGGGTCGTGTCGATGTCCGAGACGTCGTCGATGGTCCCGAGGTTGATGTTCGTCTCGATGATCCGCCGCAGCGTCTGCTTCTTCTCCAGGATCTGGCCGAAACCGCGGTTGCGGTCGGTGAGGTCGTAGGTGTAGTGGGAGAGGGAGCTCTTCTTCCCCTTTTCCTTCAGGTTCGGGAGGTTGAACCGCTCGGTCAGGATCCGTCCCAGGTCGTAGGCGGTGGACTCCAGCTCGTGCCCCTCCCCTTCCCCGTGCCCCGCCGTGCCGGCCCCCCCCTCCTTCTCGGGGCGGACCGGCTGCTCGCCGATCACCTCCCCCTCTTCCCCCTCGCCGGCCCCCCCCATCGGCTCCTCTTCCTCCGGCGGGGTCGGCACCCGGTCGTGGATCAGCTTCTCCTCCACGGTGGTCGGGACCACCACGAACTTCTCCTTCCCTCCCTTCCCCGGCTTGATCAGCTTGCCGATCCGGATCTTGCGGGGAAAGCCGTCCTCTTCCCGCAGCCGGTCCCGCTCCAGGAGCTCGTCCAGGGAACGGAGGCGGGTGGTGTAGCTCCCCTGGGGCTCCGCCATGGCCTGGATTTCCGTGAGGTCGCCGGCATCGTAGAGACCCGGCAGGGGGGGAGCTTTCAGCTGCGGCCCGGGAAGCCGATGCTCACGCTCTCCCTCAAACTCCCGCGCAAGCCGCTCCTCCCGCTCGGAGGAGAGCCCGGAGGCCTTGAGCCTGTTGAATATGTCTTGCAGTTCGGTTTTCATGAAGGCTCTGAATCAGTTAGAAGCGTGGATATTTCGCAGGGTCAACGCCGGGGTTGCGAAAAAGCCGCGTTTCTAGATCTCATCTTCCTGGGTGCAGAAGTACTCTATCGTCTTCTGGGCGCAGGTCCGGCAGTACCCCAGCTTCTTGAGCATGGTGTCGACCATCCGGTCGTAGAGTTTCTGGTTCTCCTCGTTGGTCCGGTTGGCCAGGGCCCCGATGAGGCTCCCCGCGCCGGCGATGTCGCTCTTCAACCGCACGTCGGTCACCGCCTTCACCAGCTCCAGGTTGTCCATGAAGTCGTAGTTGGGGGTGACAGAGATCTTCTGGCCGTAGATCTTGCGGATGGAGGTCCGGAAGCTCTCCCGCTGCTCGTCGGTCTTGAGGCCGAGCCGGTCCTCCACGTTGCGGACGTAGCGCTCGTCGATCTTCAGCGCCTTCAGCTCGCCGGTTTGGGGGTCCTTGTACTTCCACATCCGGTCGGGTCCCAGGTTCTCCGCGTCGATCCCGATGATCATGTTCACGTAGTTCATGACGTCCTTGCGGATGGCGTAGGGCTCGTCCATGTAGGCGTTGAACATCTCGGTCATGATCCGCTCGCGGTAGAGGCTCTTGGCGATCTTCAGGTCCTCCAGGTACTTGGCCCGGTCGTTCTGGTCGGAGACGTAGTCGAGGACGATCCGCTCCATCGCCCGGAAGACGTCGTGGGCCACCATGCAGCGTCCCTCGTTGGTCTCGGAGCTCTCCACCAGGAGCTGGATCCCCCGCCCCAGGTTCCGCTGCCCAAGCCCCTTCTGGCCGAAGCGCTTGGTGATGTCCTGCTCCTGGTTGAGGATATCCACCACCTCGGCCAGGGTCTTGAGGCTCTTCTCGCCGGCGATCTCCCCGGCGGCGAGCTTCATGGTCTCGATGGGGGTGAGCTTCTCGGAGCGGGGAAGCCGCGTCAGGACTACCGACACGCTGGCCGCGTAGTTCAGGTTCGGGTCCTCATGGAGTTCCTCCCGGTTGAGGGTGGTTTTGGTCTCGCCGCCGATGGCGTAGTCGGTGAGGCTCTCCTGCATCTTGTAGTTGGTGTTGTGGGAGACGTAGCAGATGCGGCAGCGGTCGATGATCGGCGCCTCCTCCTTCTCGGCCAGGAAGCGGTTGAACTCGGCGTTGTTGCTGGTGGCGATGATGAGGGTGTCGATGGGCCAGCGGTAGCCGTCGATCTCGATCACCCGGTTCTGGATGACGCCGAGGTAGACCTGGACCAGGTCCTTCTTGTTCTTGTAGATCTCGTCGGAGAAGTGGATCCCGCCGCCGGCCACCCGGGCCAGGGCCCCGCGGCGCAGGTCGAAGCGGTAGGGGTTGTTGATGTCGGTGATGTGGAGCAGCCGCTGGATCGACTCCTCCCCCAGGAGGTCCACCGCCGACGAGGTGATCTTGTCCTTGGCGGCGTACTTGCCGGTGACGGTGCCGAGGGTTTCGGTGAGGGGGACCGGGATGATCTCGATGAACTTGAGCATCTCCGCCACATCGCCGCCGGTGAAGGTCCGGATGTCGTTCCAGATGTAGCCGCTGCAGGCCCCCAGGGGCCGGTAGTTGGCGTAGAGCCGCTCCAGTTCCCGGTCGGAGAGGCCGAACTCCCGGGCCAGGTACGCCTCGGTCTCGGCGCGGCTCTCCAGGAGGTTCATGGCGAGGATCATCGGATCCTCATAGGTCTGGGACTCGATGACGCCGATCTTGCCGTAGCTTCCGAGCCGCTCCATCCCGACGAAGCGGAAGGTGTACTTGCGGTTTTCGGGGCGGGAGAGGAACTCGCGGTAGCGGGCGCAGATGTACTCGACGGCAAAGGTCTTGCCGTTGCCCGGCTCCCCCACCAGGACGAAGGCCATCTCCTTGGAGGAGCCCCCCTGCGCCGCGTCCTTCACGAAGGAGACGAAGCTGTTGATCTCGTCGTACATCCCGACCGGGTGCTTGCGGCCGCCGCGGAAGATCCGGAAGTCGTAGGTCATCCGGCCGTTCACCACCACCTTGTCGATCCCCGCCTCCAGAATCATGCGGGAAACACCCTGGAAGGCGTTTTCGAAGCGGCGTTCCCCCCCCTTGACGGCCGCCACGTGCTGGCCCAGCGTCCCGATGCCGATACCGTTCATCGTCTTCTCCCCTCCCTTGTCGCTGCGGGCTTCCGGGGCATCCCCCCCGCTTATCAATCATGCTGATCGACTTAATTATACACAATTTTCCCGGGCGCCAAGGGGGGCATTTTTTGAAACAGGGGAAATGAGCTGTTTCGGCCGGTTAAGGGTCGGGCGATGAACGGGTGATAAGAGGGACAAAAAAAGGGAGGGGACCGAAGCCCCCTCCCTTTCTTGTTGCAGCCGGTGGATGACCGGGCGGCACTTACATCATGCCGCCCATGCCCCCCATCCCTCCCATGCCGCCGGGCATGGCCGGCATGGCGGCTTCCTCTTTCGGCTTGTCGGCGATCATCGCCTCGGTGGTCAGCATGAGACCGGCCACGGAAGCGGCGTTCTGCAGCGCCGAGCGGGAGACCTTGGTCGGGTCGATGATCCCGGCGGCGAGCATGTCGACATACTCGTCGTCGGCGGCGTTGTAGCCAAAGGCGTCCTGGCCGCTCTTCACCTTGTCGACCACGATGGAGCCATCGACGCCGGCGTTCTGGGCGATCTGGCGGATCGGCGCCTCAAGGGAGGCCTTGATGACGTTGACGCCGAACTGCTGCTCGGCCGGGAGGCTGACCCCTTCGAGGGAGGAGAGGGCGCGGATGTAGGCAACGCCGCCGCCCGGGACAATCCCTTCGTCCACGGCCGCGCGGGTAGCGTGGAGGGCGTCCTCGACCCGGGCCTTCTTCTCCTTCATCTCGGTCTCGGTGGCGGCACCGACCTTGATGACGGCAACCCCACCCACCAGCTTGGCGAGGCGCTCCTGGAGCTTCTCACGGTCGTAATCGCTGGTGGTCTCCTCGATCTGGGCACGGATCTGCTTGACGCGCCCCTGGATGTCGGCCTCGGTGCCGGCGCCGTCGATGATGGTGGTGTTGTCCTTGTCGATGGTGACGCGCTTGGCGACGCCGAGCATATCCATGGTGGTGTTCTCGAGCTTGAAGCCGACTTCCTCGGAGATCACCTTGCCGCCGGTCAGGATGGCGATGTCTTCCAGCATCGCCTTGCGGCGGTCACCGAAGCCCGGGGCCTTGACGGCGCAGATGTTGAGGACGCCGCGCAGCTTGTTCACCACCAGGGTGGCCAGGGCCTCCCCCTCGATGTCCTCGGCGATGATCAGGAGCGGCCGGCCGCTCTTGGCGGTCTGCTCCAGAACCGGGAGGAGGTCCTTCATGTTGGAGATCTTCTTGTCGTGGATCAGGATCATGACGTTTTCGAGGGATGCCTCCATCCGCTCCGGATCGGTCACGAAGTAGGGAGAGAGGTAGCCGCGGTCGAACTGCATCCCCTCCACGGTCTCGAGGCTGGTCTCCATCGCCTTGGCCTCCTCGACGGTGATGACCCCTTCCTTGCCGACCTTCTCCATGGCCTGGGCGATGATGTCGCCGATGGTCCTGTCGTTGTTGGCGGAGATGGTGCCGACCTGGGCGATTTCCTTGTGGTCCTTGATCGGCTTGGAGATCTTCTGGAGCTCGGCCACGATGGTCTCCACGGCCTTGTCGATGCCGCGCTTGATCTCCATCGGGTTGTGGCCGGCGGCCACCAGCTTGGAGCCCTGGCGGTAGATGGCCTGGGCCAGCACCGTGGCGGTGGTGGTGCCGTCACCGGCCACATCCGAGGTCTTGGAGGCGACTTCCTTCACCAGCTGGGCCCCCATGTTCTCGAACTTGTCCTCCAGCTCGATCTCCTTGGCGACGGTGACGCCGTCCTTGGTGATGAGCGGGGAGCCGAACGACTTCTCGATGACCACGTTGCGCCCCTTGGGGCCGAGGGTCACCTTGACCGCGTCGGCGAGGGCGTTGACACCTTTCAGGATGGCGTTGCGCCCTTCCTGGTCGAACTTGATGATCTTGGCTGCCATGTCTGCTATTCCTCCTTAATGTATTCTCCGTATGTTTCGTATGCTGTTTCATGGCACAGCCAAAGGTTCCAGATGCAAGGCGCGTGAGGAGCGGGGCGCGGGGCGTACCCGGTGGTACGTTGAGCGTCCTGCGACGAACGCAACGCCGCAGATGGGCCTTTGGCGAAGCCAGGCTACTCGATGACGCCGAGGATGTCGTCCTCCCGCATGATGAGGTACTCCTGCCCTTCGATCTTGATCTCGGTGCCGGCGTACTTGCCGAAGAGCACCTTGTCGCCCGCCTTCAGGTCGACCGGGATCACCTTGCCGTCCTCGGTCTTCTTGCCATTGCCGACGGCGACGATCTCGCCACGCTGGGGCTTTTCCTTGGCGGTGTCGGGGATGAGGATGCCGCCTGCGGTCTTGGTCTCCTCCTCGATCCTCTTGACAATGATGCGGTCCTGCAACGGTCTGAGATTCATCTGCTTCTTCTCCTTTCTTGCCACGTGGGTAGTGTCGCGGGATTTCATCGAAAAAAATTAGCACTCGATCCGGCTGAGTGCTAACACGGAGTAACTATAATCACCGCCTTGGCAAAAATCAAGTCATTCGCGGAAAATTTTTTCGGGTCGGATTCAGCGGGGGTGGAGGGCAAGGGGGGCGGTGATCTGCCGGGCGAGTTCCCGGGCGATGTCGTGGGCGAGGCGGTCGCGCTCCCGTTCGACGGAGGATTTGTCGTGGTCGAAGAAGGTCTCCATCGGGAGGAAGATCTCCACCGACGGCACCCGCATCCCCGGTTCGGTGAGGTAGGCCCGGGCCTTGACCCGGATGTTGGTGGCGCAGCAGCCGGACTCCTCCACATAGCTCCAGATATCGCCCGAGATGTAATGCTGGCCGGAGAGCCAGACCGGGTCCACGTCCTTCACCTCCTCCTTCAGGATGACGAAGGAGGTAGCGCCGGTCTGGCGGCGGTGGCTGTTGAGGAGGTCGACGAAGTCGTTGAAGACCGTCTCGCGGAAGCTCTCCGGGACCAGGGCCGCCGTGAAGGGGATGATGTAGACCGTCTGCGCCGTCGCCGGCTTGAAGGTGGGGGCGACGGTGACCTTCGGCTTCGGCCCGCAGCCGGTTATCGCGAGTGAGGCGAGAAGGGTGAGGAGTGAGGAGAGAAAAGCCCTCCAAGTCAAACAGTTGCCAAAGGTCACCATTTCCGCTTCGCCATCTCTTCCTGGTGGAACTTCCGGTAGAGGATCTCGTACTCGCGGCTTCCGGGGACCTTGGCCTGGGCGTAGGAGGCGAGCTTCTTCCGGACGATGGCGTCCACCTCTTCGGCAACTGAGAAGAAGGAGGCGATCGCCTCCTTGATGCAGGCAAGCGAGCGGCGCTCGTCCGGAAAGTCGGCCAGGTCGTCCTTCCAGAGCCGGTCGTAGATCCGGTGGGCCAGGTGCGAAATGCGGTCTTCGGAGAGGGCCATTGGTTTCGTGCTCCGTTCTGCGGCAGGGGTCAGAGGACGATCCCCTTCTCCTTTGCCAGCCGATCCTTGATCATCTTCAACATCTTGTGCCGGTCGATTTCCGTCCTTCCCCCCATGGCGCGAAGGGTCTGCTCCAGGAGGCGCTCCGCCTCCCGCTCCAGATCCTCCTCCCCTTTGACGTCGGCGGCGATCGCCTGCCGGATCCCGTCGAGGGCCTTCCCCCGCTCGGCCTTGAGGGTGATGAGGCCCGCCGCGGTGAGGGCTTCCAGCACCCGCTCGGCCAGCCGGTTAACCTGTTCGTCTCTGAGTCGCATCGGTTCCTCTCCGTCGCGGGGGCTGTTCGTGAAAAGTTCGTCCATTCTACTGATTCCGGACGAAAAAGCAAGACCGGTGCGGCGTTGCGGTCAGAAATCGAGGATGCTCGTCGCCACCTGGTCCCAGTAGGTGACGTACCCCTCATGCCACTTGACGAACCGGACCCTTCCGTCCTGGGAGACGACGATGGCAATGGCATCGTGCAGCTCGTTGCAGAGGCGGTAGACCGAGCGGTGCCGGGTGCCGACCCCCTCGGTGTGCTCGGGCTCGGTGCGGGTTCCCTCCAGGTCGAGGGCACGGCGGACGCAGCGGACCTTTTCGAGCTTCCCCGAGATCTCGGCGCCGAAGCCGAGGATCTCAAAGCGCCTCGTCATCACCACCGCGCCATCGACCGCCGTAAGCGAAGCCACCAGATGGGCGAGCTCGAAGAGCTTTTCGTCCAGCAGGGTGAGGCGCGGGTCTTCGCTCGCCACGTAGTCGTCCCACCCCACCGGCCGGTCCCGGACCCCTGCCTTGCCGAAGACCATGCAGAGGGCGTTCATGATGTCGACCAGGATCGTCCTGAAGCGGTGCCGGGGTTCCTCCTCCACGAAGGTGTAGGCGAAGTTGAGGTAGCGGTTGTCGGCCGTGAAGTCGGCGACCCGCTCCGGCGGAATGAAGAGGATGGTGCCGCCGTGGTGGGAGTTGCGGATGATCCCGACGACCCGCCGCACCACATGCTGGGCGATGGTCCGGACGAAGAAGGGGTCGAGGGGTGCCCACTCCGCCCCCTCGCGGCGGCGGGCCGCCTCGTGGAGCGCCATCAGCTCCGTCCGTTCGGCGCTGAAGCTTTCCGGGAGCCAGGGGGAGTCGAAGACGTCGAGGCTCGGGCAGGCGATCTCTCCCCCCTTGAGGGTGGCGATGGTGGTGAGGCCGATGCAGGCGGTGATCCGGCCCGGCCCGGTCACGTAGAGGACGAGAACCGGCGGCAGGGGGTTGAAGCTCTTTCCGCCGCCGTGCACCGTCTGGACCCACCGCGGCCCCGACTGGACGAGCCCCCAGATCCAGAGGGTCCCGTCGGGGGCGGGGGCGACGCCGACCAGGGAGCGGTAGAAATCGACGACGGGTGAGAGCCGCCGCAGCTCGTTCTCGTCGAAGGGGCGCGGGGTGGCGAAGACGATCCGGTGAAATCCGTCCGGCGGCCCCTGATCGGGGGGGAACGCCGCAGGGTCGCGCAGGATCAGGCGGAAGCGGACCGGGCGCTCCTCTTCCCGCATGAGGCTCGCCTGGTAGCAGGTGGAGATGACGTGCTCCAGCTCCGTCAGGCCGGGAACCGCTTCCGGCTTCATGGCGCCGTAGCGTTCCCGCCAGTCGGGGCAGGTGGGGCGCCCCTCGAAGTGCTCGTGGATGAAGGCGGCAAAATCGCGGGGGTAGAAATGGGGCATCGGTTCCTCCTGGCCGGGGGACCCCCTCTTTGCGCCAAGGGGGGATCGCGGCCGGCACGGTTCGAACAAAAGTGTAGCGGCCGCCGGCCGTTTGTCCACTTCGGCGGCGCGGGTTCCCGCCCGCCCAGGGCCGGGGTTAAGGGATTGACCTCGCCGCCCCCCCTCTGGTATCGTTGGCCGGTTGCGAGGTTACGAACCGGCCAAGGAGGGGGATGTGCTGATCGTCATGAACCACAAGGCGGGAGAGCGGCAGGTGGAGGCCGTCGTCAGGGCGGTGGAGAAAATGGGGCTCAGGGCCGTGCCGATTCCCGGCAGCGAGCGGACCGCCATCGGCGTTCTCGGCAACAGGGGGTACGTGGACGACTCCACCATCCGGGACCTTCCCGGCGTCCAGGAGGTGATCCACGTCTCCAAGCCGTACAAGCTGGTCTCCCGCGACTTCCATCCGCGGCCGACCGTCGTCAAGGTCTGCGGCATCCCGGTCGGCGAGGGGAAGCGCCCCGTGGTGGTGGCCGGCCCCTGCGCCGTGGAGAGCGAGGAGCAGATCCTCAGGACCGCCCGGGCCGTGAAGAAGTCCGGGGCCGACATGCTCCGCGGCGGCGCGTTCAAGCCCCGCACCGGCCCCCATACCTTCCAGGGGTTGCGGGAGGAGGGGCTGAAGCTCCTGGCCATGGCCCGGGAGGAGACGGGGCTCCCGATCGTGACCGAGGTGATGAGCCCCGATACCGTGGGGCTAGTGGCCGGCTACGCCGACCTCCTCCAGGTGGGGGCCCGCAACATGCAGAACTTCGAGCTCCTCAAGGAGCTGGGCCGGATCCGCAAGCCGGTCCTCCTCAAGCGCGGCATGAGTGCCACCATCGAGGAGTTCCTCGCCGCCGCCGAGTACATCCTCGCCGAGGGGAACCATCAGGTGATCCTCTGCGAGCGCGGTATCCGCACCTTCGAGACCGCCACCCGCAACACCCTCGACCTGGCGGTGGTCCCCCTCATTCGCGAACTCTCCCACCTGCCGGTGATGATCGATCCGTCCCACGCCACCGGGAAGCGGAGCCTTGTCTCCCCCATGGCGAAGGCGTCGCTGGTGGCGGGGGCCCACGGTGTCCTCGTGGAGGTCCACCCGGAGCCGGACAAGGCGCTCTCCGATGGTCCCCAGTCCCTCACCCTCCCCGGCTTCGAGGCCCTGATGGAGGAGCTGCGGCGGCTCTCGGCGTTCCTGGGGCACGGGGGCGCGGGGGAAAATGCCCCTTGATTTCTCCGGGGGGCGACGGTACACTGAAACAAAATCAAGGTTCTCTCTGCCATGCTCGTGAGGCTGACACGCCCGAGCGGAACATTTACTAACGCCGGGGGTTTCTTCAAGCCGTGGTGTGCTGCCCCAATGCGCGGGATTTGCCTGAAGCGGCCAAGAGGCTCCCACCTGTAAGGGAACTCGCTGTGAGGCCCTGACGCCAACGGCATGGTGGAGAGATGACGAAAAGGGGGAAGCGGTTTACCGTTTCCCCCTTTTTTTGCCGTCACCGGAGCCTCCCCGCTCAGTGCCGCCCCCTCTCGACCTCCCGCAGGATCGCCGTGAAGAGCGGGTTGTGGTCCGAACGTGAGAGGGAGAGGGCCATCTCCACCTCCGTGACCGTTCCCCGGATCCCCCGCACCGCGTGGCGGGTCGACTCTCCCACCAAACCGCCGGCGCCGCTCCGCAGGTGCTCCTCGATGCCGGCGCGTACCCTCTCCCCGTCTTCGATGAAGCCGTAGATCGATGCCCCGAGGAGCTCCCCCTTCGGCAGCCCGAAGAGCTCCTCCGCCTTCCGGTTGATGATGACCAGCTTGCCGTCGGCGAGGAAGGTGACGATGGCCGACTGGGCCATCTCCAGCACGTTGCGGTAGCGGTCTTCGGACTCGGCCTGCTGGCGGGTCTTGCGCTCCAGCTCCTCCATCATCTCGTTGAAGGCGGCCACCAGGTCGCCGATCTCGTCCCTCGGGCGGGGGGGGATCCGGTCGCCGAAGGCCCCCGTGGCGGTCACCCGGGTGATGGAGTCCGAAACCTGCCGGATCGGGTCGATGATCGTGCGCCGCATCAGGAACGCCATGACGAGCAGGATGAGACAGAAGGTCAGCCCGCGGTAGGTCAGGTCGAGCTTCAGGTTGGTCCCGGCTTCGTGGTAGAGGTCGGCGAGGGGGATCGAGACCGACACCGCGCCGATCACCTCGCCGATCTTATAGTTGTACGAAAAGTGGCCCCGCGGAAAGCGGGCGCGGACGAACGCCGGTGCATCCTCGTAACGGCCGTGGCATTCGAGGCACGACTTCTCGGCCCGCATCGCCAGCATGTAGCGGAACAGCGGCTCCTTTCCCGTCTGGACGACGCCGTAGGTTTCGGCCACCTTCCCCTTGGCGAAGACCCTGAGCTGCGCGGTCTCGAACGGGTCGGGGCGGTTGTCGGGGTTGCGGTAGCGGAGCGATACCTGGCGGACGTAGTATTTGCTGTCCTTCGTCAGCCGTTTGGCCACGTTGGTTGCCACCACCTGGGGGACGAGGTTGTAGTTGTGCTCCGGCTCTCCCTTCACCACGCTCGACATGTAGTCGCGGGTCTCGATGATCTGCCGGGCGATGTTGCGGGCGTTGTCCACCGCCAGCCGGTCGATGAGGGCGCGCTCCCGCTGGTAGACGAAGAATGCGGCTGTCAGGAACAGGGCGACGAGGATCGCCGAGAGCATGATGTTGAACTTGGTGCCGATCTTCAGGCTGGCGAACCAGGACATCGGGGCCTCCGAACGGGAATGTCCCTCTTAGTATAGCGGCAGCCCCGTCTCCCGCA
>JAJZUC010000048.1 GCA_021847245.1 Deltaproteobacteria bacterium
TTCTCGAGGTCAACCTGTTCGAGAAAAAGCCCATTTCATCGCTGGTTGCGGAAGCTCTTAAGCGAAATTCCGACCCTGTCACCAGCAACCAACTGTATTTATTCAACTATTAACCGGACAGTAGTGATCCAGATTATCAAACGACGCCAGCAGCTTATCCGTAAACTCTTCATCAAAGAAGACCGTATCCAGCACCAAAAACGGATTGGCTTTCAGAAACTCAATTGTCAGCGGGTCGCTGTAGCCGGGAGTATGTAGATCCCCCTCGATATCCTGAATAGCAAAGAGCCGCTGCCACTCCTCCACCTGAGCCTGGTTAGCAATGATGGCCGGATAAAGCTCTTCCGGTACCTTGTCGAGGGTGCAGCAGTAGCCGGTCTCCACCACGAATTTCTTCTTCAGCCAGAGCTTTTTCTGGAAATTCTCCAGCTGCTCCAGGAAAGCAATGATCTTGTGACCGATCTCCTTGATCACCTTGACCTTGGAGATGGTGGCCTTTATGTGGTCGGCATCCAGGTCGTCGATGAAGAGCACTTCGTTTTTGATGAAGAAATCCAGCTCCCGGCGCAGGAAACCACCGAGGTCCTTGTGGATGAAGTAATCGAACGAATACTTGGCGGTGTAGTCGGTCAGGTGTTTTTCCAGCACGGTGCGGCGGAGATTCTTGGCGGTCGGCGCGAGGGTGGACAGTTCCCGCTTCCAGTCGCAGGAAAAACTCCCTCCCCCTTGACGGGGGAGGGTCGGGGTGGGGGTGATGCCAACTTCATCACTGCGGCCAACCTCACCCACCCCCTGCCCCCCTCCCGTCAAGGGAGGGGGAATGACTGCGAGTATCGCCTGAACAGCCGCCTCGTTGAGGGAGGCCTGTTTGGCCCCGTCTTCGTCTACCCTGTACTCGAAGCGGATGAACAGCTCACCCTCGTCCTCCACCAGCGGAGTTTCCGCGCAGAGAACAAAGCGGCGCTCCTTGCCGGCCTGTTCCTTCTTGTTGTTCTGCTCCGTGGAGGCATCCACCAGCTTAAAATGTGCACGCCTGCCGGACGGGAGTTTGAAGGTATAGTCACGGAAGTTTTCCGATGACTTTATGTAGTACTGGTCAGCATTGGCCCAGTGCAGCTTCACCTCTTCCCCTTCGTAGGGAATGGCGTAGACCCCGGCCTTGTAGCGGCGCAGGGAGAGGAAGTCCCCCTCCTGATAGTAGCGGCGGAAGAAGTTGGTGAGCTGAGAGAAAACTTCGTTTTCAAGAGCCGAGACATCAACCGACCGGGTGAGCCGGGCCTGCAGGGCCTGGTACTTGGGGGAGGTTTCAGCCACCACCCCGGCATCTTCAAGGGTCTTTCTGAGCCGCTCCATTTCTTCCCGCACGCTGCTCTGATCATCCCCTTCATAGTGGGCAAAAGCCGTCTTAACCTGGGGGAGCAGGTCGCGGTCGAGGAACTGCTCTATCTCGTCCCGCTTCTGGTTCATGATGCGGTATATGCCGAAATCCAAATCTGCTTGGTCCAACTGGAACATTTCCCGCAGGATGGCTTTTAGTTTTCTCAGGTTCTCAGACATATCTTCTCCAAATCAGACTACCGTCCACCGCACGGTGAACAGCCGTTCTCTGGTGGTCTTCTGCTGCATCTGCTGCTCCAGCCGGGTAATCAGGCTGTTTCGCTTGTCAATGATCTGATCTTCTACGGCAAAGACCTGTTGGCGCTGTCTTCTCTGCTTCTTTTCCAGCTCCACGATCTGCCGCTGGAGCTCCATCTGTTCAGCCGTGGTGGTGGCCTGTCGCGCCTGCCGGTTCAGGAGCTTGAGCTTGGCCTTGGTGTCCTTCAGTTCCTTCTCTGCCGCCACGATCAGGTCATCGGCCCATTTTTCCAGCTTGTCCCGCTCCTCCTGGAAGTGCCGGTTGCTCGTCTCCAGCGACCGACTGACCGTGGCGGCAGCATGACGTTCGCTCTCCGCTGCCAGGCGCCCGTTGAAGGCTGCCAGCCCCTCCGCCGGACCGATCTCGGCCCGGCACTGGAAGAGCTTTTCGCACTGTTCCTGGTCCAGCGGGTTGCCGTCGGCGGTGAAGGCGCTAAAAAGGAGATGCTCTTCCGTGTCAAATGAGGTGATGGTGAGCCGCTCCAGGGTCAGGACGCCGGACTTCCCCTTGAGGGCTTCTACCATGGCGATCTTTGTAGGGTGGCCGCTGATGTCGAAACGCAGGGTTACCTCGGGGGTGCGATGGTGCAGCGCCGTGGTGAGGACCTGTTCCCCCAGGGGGTGGGAGAGGCGATAGAGATACGCGCCTTCCACGTTGTCCCTGTTCTTGCTGATGAGATGGTACTGTCCCGGGGGAAAGCCGGTTGGGGGAGTGTGAAGGTCGAAGGATAGATCATCGTCGTCGAACCGTGCCTGTCCCTGGAGGACCGACCTGGTGACAGCCCAGAAGAGCCTGCCGAAGCGGTCGAGGTGATGGCGGGTCTGGTCCAGCCTGACCTTCAGGCGGTTGTGGACATCCTCGTCGAAATGCTCCAGCAGGGTCTGGCGGGTTTCGGTCATGCGGGAGGTGATGGTCTGCTCCATCTCGGCCTGTAGCGCAGCAAAGGCCGCCTCGATCTCGCCGGCGGTCCGGCATTCCTGGTAGATGCGCAGGATGCGTCGCTCGAAGTCGACGCCGGTCTCGATGGTCCCCAGCACCTCGTCGGAGGCGCCGAAGATACCGGAGAAGAGGTTGAACTTCTCGGTCAGGAGCTCATACACCCGCCGGTCGGCATCGTTGCGCTCGTTGAGGAAGTTGATCACAACCACGTCGTGCTTCTGGCCGTAACGGTGGCAGCGGCCGATCCGCTGCTCGATCCGCTGGGGGTTCCAGGGGAGGTCGTAGTTGACGACAAGGGAGCAGAATTGGAGATTGACCCCTTCGGCGGCCGCTTCGGTGGCGAGCATGATGTCGGCCCGGTCGCGGAAATGCTCAATGATGGCGGTGCGTCGGTCTGCTGTCCTGGAGCCGCTGATTCGCCCGGTGTCGGCGTTATCCCGGAGCCACTGCTCGAAGACAGCGCTGCTTTCCGGATCGGTGTTGCTGCCATTGAAGAGGACGATGCGGCCGGCATAGCCGTTGGCTTCGAGAAATGCCTTCAGATATTCCTGGGTGCGGCGGCTTTCGGTGAAAATGAGTGCCTTGCGGGAGGCCCCCATCTTTTTCATCTCGGCAAAGCCTATCTCCAGGGCGGAACAGAGGGTGCGGACCTTCGTATCAACGGAGATCTGCCGTGCCTGCCGGATGTAGCTGTCCAGCTCTGCAATCTCAGCGTCCAGTTGGGCACGATCAAAGTCAAATCCCCCTGAATCCCCCTTTTTCAAAGGGGGACTGTTAACCTCTCCCCCCTTGGGGAAAGGGGGGTCGGAGGGGATTTCCAGCTCCTCCGTTTCCTCCTCTTCATCGAGGAAGTCGTCGCCAAGCTCGTCGCCTTCCACCAGTTCTTCCAGCAGATTCTCCGGCTCGGGCAATCCGGCGCGCAGGGCTTTCAGACGCTTGCGGATGGTCTCCAGGGTTCCGGTCACAGCCAGGGTTGATGATGCCAGCAACTTGCGCACGATTAGCACCGTCAGGGTGCGCTGCCGGTCCGGGATGGCGTAGGTGCCGGCACGCTGCAGGAAGTTGGAGACGGCTTCGTACAGTTCCTGTTCCTGGTCGGAGGGGCGGAACGGGCGGGTGATAGCGCGCCGTTCGGTCTAACGGATGTACTCCAGCACCTGCGAACGGAGGGTCCGCTTGGCAAACCCGGCAAGCCGACGCTTCAGGCTGTCCAGGTCAGCGTCGCTGCCGGTGTACTGTTCGCGGAAGGAGGCAAGGTCGCCGAAGATGTAATCGTCGATCAGGGTGGACAGGCCGTACAGCTCCAGGAGGGAGTTCTGCAGCGGCGTGGCGGTGAGGAGCAGTTTCTTGCGATCCTCCAGTGCCCAGCGAATGCCCTGTCCCATGCGATTGCTGGGACGATAGGCGTTACGCAGCTTGTGGGCCTCGTCGATTACCGCCAGATCCCAGGCAACCAGCTTCAGCAGCTCCTTCTGCTGGGTGGCGAAATTCATGGAGGTGATGACGATGCCGTCTGCCAGAAAGGGATTGTCGTTTCCTTCCCGCAGCGACTCGCGGAACGACTTGGCTTCAAGGATCACCGAGGGGAGATTGAACTTCTCCTCAAGCTCAAGGCTCCACTGCTTGCGAAGCGCCGCCGGGCAGATGACAATGAGCCGGCGCCGCCGTTCCGCCCAGTACTGGCAGAGCACCAGCCCCGCCTCGATGGTTTTGCCGAGACCAACCTCATCCGCCAGCAGAACACCCTTGGAGAGGGGGGAGCGGCAGGCAAAAAGCGCCGCCTCGATCTGATGGGGGTTCAGGTCGACCGAGGCATCGAACAGCGACATGGAGAGTTTGTCGATGTCGCTTGAGGCTGATCTGCGGAGCAGTTCCGCAGCGAAGTATTTGGCGTGCCAAGGGGTGTTCAAAGGGAGGAATACCGCCAATAGTGATATTGCTGAGAAAAAAACAAGATACACATATTACGTGTATTTTTTACCAGAAACAACTATCAATGGACGAGGTATTACAGACAAGACCGCTTTGTTATGATGCCGCCATGCCAGCGGATATCATCACAACCCGGGAAATCGGCGAAGCCATACGGAGACGACGGAAGGAACTGGGACTTTCTCAGGAACAGCTGTCGGAAAAGGTGGGAGTTTCGTACCAGCAGATTCAGCGTTATGAAAACGGAAGCAGCATGCTCAATGTGGAAAACCTGCAGAGAATCGCACGGGCCCTCTCCCTGCCGGTGACGGCCTTCTTCGAGACACCCCGGGCGAATGTGGCGGCTGAGCCTGCAATGCCTTATGAATCCAAGGAAGAAAAAACCCTCCTGAGAAACTTCAGGGATTTGACCGCTGGAACAGACAAGAAGCTTGCCATCACGATCGTCCGGAGGTTAGCGAAGAAATAAGCCAGAATGGTTGCGCCTGCTACGCCGGGCGCACCAATAAAACGCCCCGGCACTGGCTGTGTCGGGGCGTTTTCGCAGGATGGTCCGGAAGCGGAGTACTCCTTCACCGCCGGCCTAAGAAGAGAGCCGGGGCGTCCCCCGGCTTCAGAAAGGAACATACATGGCAGTATGTTCAACCTATTGATTGTGCAGAAAAAAAGCACTACATGGCCTCTTCAAGAGCCACTTCCGGTTCCACCAGCAGCGCTTCCGGTTCTTCGGCCTCTTCATCGGTCTCATCGTTCAACACCCTCTGCATCCTGGCCATGTCGAGTTCATTCTCCCAGCGGGAGACAACCACGGTGGCCACGCCATTACCCACCAGGTTGGTCAGGGCGCGGGCCTCGGACATGAACCGGTCGATACCGAGGATCAGGGCAAGGCCGGTTACCGGGATGGTGGGAATCGCCGCGAAGGTGGCCGCGAGGGTCACGAAACCGCTGCCGGTGACACCGGCGGCCCCCTTTGAGGTCAGCATCAGCACCCCAAGGATGGTCAGTGTCTGGGTCCAGGTCAGGTGGGTATTGGTGGCCTGGGCCACGAAAATCGCCGCCATGGTCAGATAGATGGAGGTGCCGTCCAGGTTGAAGGAGTAACCGGTGGGAATTACCAGTCCGACGACCGACTTGGTGCACCCAAGATTCTCAAGCTTGGCCATCATGCGCGGCAGCGCGGTTTCCGACGAGGAGGTCCCGAGAACGATCAGGAGCTCCTCCTTGATGTAGTTGATGAACTTGAAGACGCTGAAGCCGCACAATTTGCAGATCGAGCCGAGCACCACGAAGATGAACAGGAAACAGGTCAGGTAGAAACTCCCCATGAGCATCCCCAGCTTGGTCAGGGAGCCGAGGCCGAACTTGCCGATGGTGAAGGCCATGGCGCCGAAGGCGCCGACGGGGGCGGCCTTCATGATGATGCCGACGATCCCGAACATGGCATGGGAGAGCTGGTCTATCAGCCGGTAGACCGGTTTGCCGCGCTCACCGAGGGCCGCCAGGGCAAAACCGAAGAGGATCGCGAAAAACAGCACCTGAAGTATGTCGCCCTTGGCAAAGGCATCCACGACACTGGTGGGGATGATGCCGAGGAGGAAATCGACGAAGCTGTGGGATTTGGCGGCGGTGGTGGTATAGGTGGTCAGGGCCTTGGCGTCCAGCTTGGTGACGTCGGCGTTCATGCCGACTCCCGGCTGAATCACGTTGATCACCAGCAGCCCGATCCCCAGGGCCAGGGTTGTGACCACCTCGAAGTAGAGAAGCGCCTTGCCGCCGACTCGACCGACCTTTTTCATGTCCTCCATGCCGGCGATGCCGGTCACGACGGTGCAGAAGATGATCGGGGTGATGATCATCTTGATCAGCTTGATGAAGCCGTCACCGAGGGGTTTCATGGCGGTACCGGTCTCGGGCAGGTAATAGCCGAGCAGTACGCCGATGGAAATGGCGGTCAAGACCTGGAAGTACAGATGTTGATAGAATTTTTTCGTTTTCATGACAACTCCTCTAGGTTCAGGTTTATTCGCGGAAATCGCGCATGGTCACGGACGGAGTGGCCGGAAGCGGCATCCAGTGGGTGAAAATGGGGGCCTCTTCCCGGCCGGTTGCAACGTTACAGATTCGGATGCTTTCGGAATTGCCGATGCATGAGTGCAGATCGCCGAAAATATCGAGCGGCGTGAACAGCACAACCGGCGTGTTGTCTTCGGGAAGTCGTTCATTAATGCTGATCCATTCCATACTGATCCCCTTTTCATCTGCAGGATGCCCCCGCCAAATACAAAACCATATCAGCAAGACAAATACCAATCGGGCGTATACGACGCATCATGCCGTAATGGTTAAGAAAAACCGTGTTTTACTGCGAAACGGACAAAGAAATGGTCTTAACCAACGGAAATGGCTTCAGGGCTTACAATTGAAAATAGTGAAGCAATTCGGCTAGATATGTGGGCTTAACCATGGTTAAGCGATTAACCATGGTTAAGCCCATTCGAATGCGAGCAAGTTGTGGTGGGGATTTTGGCAGAAGGGCTTGGCGGAAGATTCGTGCTAATGGGCAAGCAGAGCTTGTCCGTAAATAAGCTCTTATTTCCGCGACATTTTAAGCCGCTTGTTGAGCGCCGGCGCGGATATGCCCAACAAGCGGGCGGCAATGGCCTGCACGCCGTTTGCCCTGGAGATTGCCTCGTCGACGAGCAGTTCGGCCGCTTCGGCAAAGGTGGGGAGGCGCTCGAACGATCTGAACGGATTCCGGTTCTCCGCAGGGATCGCCGGTTGCGTCCGGGAATGCCCCATGGCCTTCAGGAAACTGTCCATGGAGAGGATCCGCTCCCTGTGGAGGCTGACGGCATTATGAACCATGCCGCGCAGTTCGCGCACATTGCCGGGGAAGCTGTAGGTGGCAAGGACCTGGGCCAACTCCTTCGGCGGGGTCGGTTTACGTTTCCCCAGGGATTTGGCAGCCTCCCCCAGGAAATGGTCCAGCAGAAGGGGTACGTCTCCGGTGCGCTCCCTCAAGGGGGGAATATGGATATGGTGGGTGCAGAGCCGGTAATAGAGGTCCCGACGAAACGTCCCGGCCGCCTCCTTGGCTGCCAGATCACAATGGGTGGCCACGACAATCCGCGCATTCATCCGCTTGGGACGGTCGCTTCCCAGCGGAAAGTACTCCCCTTCCTGGAGAAGGCGCAGCAGCTTCACCTGGGAGGCGATGCTGAGGTCACCGATCTCGTCGAGAAAGAGCGTGCCGTCGCCGGCCTGCTCGATCATGCCGGGACGCGCCTGATCCGCGCCGGTATAGGCGCCGCGTACATGGCCGAAGAGGGTATCGGCAAAGACCGTATCGTCCAGGCCGGCGACATTTACCGCCACCAACGGGCCGGAGCAGCGGCTCAGGCGATGGACGGCCCGGGCGATCAGCTCCTTGCCGACACCGCTCTCACCGGTGATGAGCAGCGGCTGGTGGCTGGGGGCCACCGCTTCCACGTAGGTGAAGATATCGTGCATGGCGCGGTCGCTCGTCACGATGTCGATGAACGCCTCCGGATGTTGCAGGTCGCGCGAGAGCACCCGATCCGCCATGGTGCGGACCTCGTGCTGCAGCTCCTGCATCCGGATCGCCCGCATGACCCCCCCCACCAGTCGGTCTTCCTCGTCGGTCTTGACGAAATAGTCAAATGCGCCGAGCTTCATGCAGCGCACCGCAGTTTCCAGCTGATTCAACCCGCTGACGATAATCGTCATGATTGCCGGATGGCTCTCTCCGATCTGCTGAAGCAGGGACTCGCCGGAGAGGTGCGGCATGGTCAGGTCGAGAAGGACCAAGCCGATTTCCCCCTTATCGAGAAGACCCATAACCTCCCGGCTGTCCTGGCACATATGCACATTGTTGATCCCGGCACAGCTCCTGAGCGTCAACGAAAAGGACTTGAGCCAGGCCGGCTCGTCATCGACCAGCAAAATGCCGAAATCCGGATAAGTGGTGGTTTTCATATCATCCCCTCTGTGCCGGGACGGGGAGGGAAAGGGTTACCGTCGTTCCCGTCTCCGGCGCGGATTCGAAGCGGAGGGTTCCGCCGTGCTCCTTGACGATGCCGGCCGAGACCGACAGGCCGAGTCCCGTGCCACCCGTATCGCGTTTGGTGGTAAAGAATGGATCCATCAGTTGGGGGAGATGCTCCCCGGCAATGCCAACCCCCTCGTCCCTGACCTGAATCACCACCACGTTCTGCTCCCTGTCGAAACCGGTGGCGAGCGACACCCCCCTGTCCACGCCGGGGAGAGCCTGGCAGGCATTGAGGACGAGATTCACGACCACCTGCTCGATCCGCTGGGCATTCCCCAGGACCGGCGGCAGCCCTTCGGCATACGTGGCGGCAAAATGCTGCGTCGAAGAACGGATGGTCGGGTCGATGAGGCGGAGCGCCGTCTGCACCGCTGCGTTGACATCGATCAGTTCCTTCTGGCCGGCATCGTCACGGCGGGCAAAGTCCTTGAGATCGTTGACGATCCTCTTGATGCGCTGGGCACCGTCCTGCATCTCCTGCAGGATGCGGGGGATCTCCGCGCGCATTTCGGAATACGGCACTCCACCCAGCATGAAATCCCCATGCTCCCGGAAACGGTCTTCGAAAATCTCATCGGCATCGTCGTGAACCCGTTTCAGGATCGGTATATCAAGCAGCAGCAGCCCGTTCGGATTGTTGATCTCATGGGCGACACCGGAGACCAGGGTACCGAGCGACGCCATCTTGTCGGCCTGGATGAGCTTGTCCTGATGACGGCGCAGCTCCTCCAGCGCCCTGTTGCGCTCCGCGACCTCCTGGGCCAACTCCGCCGTCCGCGCCTCCACCCTCTTGTGCAGGGTTCGGGACCAGAGCACCGTCACGGCCAGGATCACCAGCAGAGGCACCAGAATCGCCGCCCCGTATTTGATGGCGAGCTCTTTGGTCACCCGCGGCGGCTCATTCACCCCGAGCCATTTATTGTAGATCTCCTTGTACTGGCCGGTCTTTATCAGGATGGCAAGCCCCTCGCTGAAGCGGGAGAGAAGCTCGCGGTTCCCCTTGAGGACGCCATAGCAGTACTGCTCGCTGACCACCGCCTTCGCCACGGGGACAAGATTGGAGAGGTGCAGTTCCCGTATCAGGTACATGCCGGGGAGCATTGCCACGACCGCGTAGTCGTACTTCCCCGATGCCAGGAGCCGGAGGGCCTCCGCCGGTGTCGGCGTAAGAATGAGCTCCCGGTCGAATCCCATCCGCTTCAGGCGCTCGTGCATGATCCCGTCGCGAAAGACGATGACCTTCTTCCCGCGCAGCTCTTCCAGGGTCCTGACCGGCCTGGTTTCCCTGCGGGCGAAGATCGCATGGTGCACGATGGTATGGGGCGGAGAAAAATCGAGGGTTCTGGACCGGTCCTCCGAATACGATATCCCCTGCAGAATATCGATCTTCTTCTTTTGCAAGGCGGTACGCATCTCGGACCAGCTGCCGAAGCGAAACTCGACCCTGATCCCCATGACCTCGGCAATCGCCTTTGTGAGGTCGACGTTGTATCCGGCCGGCTTACCGTCCTTGTCGATGAATTCGTAGGGGGGATATGCCCGGTCGCCACCGACGATGACGCTCTCCCCATGGTTCGGCAGGGGAAACTCCGCATGGGCGGTTACGGCAAGCAAGGAAAACGTCAAGACAACGGCAAGGTGGACCCCGCGGATCGGAATTCTCCCCGAGCGGAAATAACCTGCAACAAAACGTGCCATGAATGCCTTACCTGTGGGGGTTAGCCGGGTTCTGCCAACGGAAATGCCTTTGAACACGCGGATATCCTTGAGCTTCACGTTTCGGTGCGGGGTGGCCGGGGGTTGCGAGACAGCCTGTTGGGGGAATAAGTACTTTAAAATAAGCCCCATTCGGCCTCTTTTTGTCAAGAGATGTATGGGGCCAAGAGACAAAAGGCCCCGAAGGAAAACCTTCGGGGCCTTTTGTCGGAAATGAAGAACGAGCCGATTCGAGATTACGCCTTCGACCAGGCTAGATCGTGTACGGCAAGCGGAAGTGCGAGGGCACCCTCGTCCTCGCTGCGGCCGGCAAGCTCCACGAGCCTCCAGCAGTCGGTGCGGGCGAGAAGTTCCTTGACGAGCCTGTGGTTCATGTCGTGGCCGCTTCTGGTCGCTTTCACATGCCCGAGGATCGGGTAGCCGGCAAGGAAGAGGTCCCCCACCGTGTCGAGGATCTTGTGGCGGACGAATTCGTCGTCGAAGCGCAGTCCTTCGGGATTCAGGACCCCCGTATCGCCGATCACCACGGCATTGTCCAGCGATCCGCCGCGGGCAAGCCCGTTGGCCTTCAGGGTTTCGACCTCGGCAAGGAAACCGAAGGTGCGCGCCGGCGCGAACTCCGTGGCGAACTCATCCCCGGCAAGGGTCATGCTCCGGAACTGGCTCGCCACCGCCGGGTGGCTGAACTGCATGTCGAAGGATACCTTGAAGAAGCGGGAGGGGATGATGGTGACCTTCTTCTCCCCCTCCGTAACGGTGACCGGCTTCTTGACCACCAGGTATTTCTTCGGCCGGGCATGGGTCGTTACCCCGGCGGAGCGCACCGCCTCGACGAAGGGGGCGGCGCTCCCGTCCATGATCGGAACCTCCGGGCCGTCGATGTCGACGTGGGCGTTGTCGATCCCGAAACAGCGCAGGGCCGCCATCAGGTGTTCCACGGTGGAAACCACCGCGCCGTTCTTCCCGATGGTGGTGTTTAGGCGGGTGTTCACCACGTTGGCGGCGGTCGCCTCGATGGAAACCGGCGGCACCAGGTCAACCCGGTGAAAGACGATGCCGGTACCCACGTCGGCCGGGCGGATGGTGATGGTGGCCTCCCGCCCCGAGTGGACCCCGATGCCGGTGAGGGTGATCTTGTTTCTGAGCGTTTTCTGCATGGCCATGGATGGCTCCTTGGGTATCGTCAGTATACGTAATATCATAGCCATGAGCAAGTACCGGACCAAACAACGCCTTATCGACATTATTCAATATTTACTGCATGTTACAACTTCGGGCGAGGAGCGTTGCACACCTTCAAGCATGCCAGTCTGCTGCGAAAACTACACACCTTGTTGCAAAAACGCAACAAAACGTGGTGTCAGCGGTGCTCAGAGACGGCCGGAACGAAGGATGGCCACCACCCACCAGAGACCGATAAAGCCGGCGATGGTGTAGCCGAGGAAGGCAAAGACGGGGAACCCCATCAGCTTCGGCCCCTTGTCGGTCTGCATGACGATGGAGGAGCCGACGATGAGGGCGGCGATGATGAGGCTGGAGGAGAGGCGGTTGATCGACTTGTCGAAATCCCGGAGGGCGCGGTCGAGCCCCCGGTGTTCCAGGTCGATCTTGAACTTGTTGCGGTTGATCCGGTTGAGGAACTCCTTGAGGTCCCGCGGCAGGTTGCGGGCAAGGGTAACGTAGGAAGCAAAGTGGGAGCCCATCTCCCTGAAGACCTGCCGGGGGGAGAGCCGCTCCTTGACCGCCTTCTTCATGAATGGCCGCAGGTGCTCCACCATGTCGAAGTCCGGATCGAGCTCGCGCCCCATCCCCTCGATGGCGACCAGGGCCTTGGAAAGAAGCATGAGATCGGGCTGGAACTTGATCCGGTAGGTGGTGATGATCTCCAGGAACTCCAGCAGCATCCGCCCCACCTCGATCTCGTGGAGCGGGATCTCGTAGTAGCTGTCGATGAAGGCCGAGAGATCGCGCCGCAGCGCCCGGGTGTCGAGGGAATCGGTGATTTCCCCGGAGTAGAGGAGGATCGAGATCACCTCGTCCACGTCCCGCTGCATGATGGCGAGGAGGATGTCGGTCAGATACCCCTTGAGCTGGGCATCGAGCCGTCCCACCATCCCGTAGTCGAGGAGGCAGATGACGTTGCCGGGAAGGATGAGCACGTTGCCCGGGTGGGGGTCGCCGTGGAAGAAACCGTGGGTGAGGACCATCTTCAGGAAGGCATCGGCGCCGCGGCGGGCGATGAGGCGCCGGTCGAGCCCCGCCCTCTCCAGGGCAGCGGTGTCCGAAACCTTGATGCCGTCGATGAACTGCATGGTCAGGACGCCGCGGGCGGTTTCCTTCCAGTGGACCTGCGGGAAATGGAGGGTCGGGTCGCCGGCGAAATTCTCGGCGAACTTCTCGATGGTGTGCCCCTCCCGGGCGAAGTCCATCTCGCGCCGGATGGTGCGGGCAAACTCCTTCACGAGCCCCACGGGGTCGTAGATCTCGCTCTGGGGAAGGTGGCGCTCGGCCAGGGTGGCGATCCCCATCATGGCGTCGATGTCGGTCTCCACGAACTCCACCACCCCGGGACGGCGCACCTTGATCACCACCTCTTCGCCCGAGAGTAACCGGGCCCGGTGGACCTGGGCGATGGAGGCGGCGGCCAGGGGCTCGGGATCGATGAACGAGAAGCACTCCTCGGGCTCCCGCTTCAGTTCGGCGCGGATCTGCTCCAGCGCCGCTTCGAAGGGAAACGACGGAACATGGTCCTGGAGCTTGGCGAACTCCAGGATGAAGTTCCGGGGGATGACGTCGGGGCGGGTGGAGAGAAGCTGGCCGAGCTTGACGAAGGTGGGCCCCAGTTCCTCCAGAGCAAGCCGCATCCGCTCGGCCGACGAGAGGAGGACGAGTTCCGGCTCGGGCCGGCGGATGAGCTTGCGCCAGCGGGTCACGAACTGGGAGAGCCCCATCAGCTCCAGGGCGTGGTCGAAGCCGTACTTGAAGAGAACCCGGACGATCTGCCGGTAGCGCCGCAGGCTCCGGATGTTGCGGTTGAGCTGGAGAACGCTCAGCATTCGCACCCCGGGTCGGTGATGTTCAGCTTCGCCTCAAGGGCCTCCACCCGCTTGGCGAGGCGGTCGTACTCCTCGCGGGGAACGAGGCCGAACCGGTCTATGGCCCGCTTCACCTCCTGGTCGGCCATCTCGGCGATCCGCTCCTTCGTTTCACCGGCCATTTTCTGCAGCTTGTCGAGGAGTGCCTTTCCCTCGTCCTCTCCCACCTTGTACTTTTCCTTGAGATCCGACAGGAGTTCCTCGGCCTTCTTCTGGGAAAGGGAGATGACGCCGAGGCCGGTCAGTACCGCCTTTTCGATGAGTTCGATCATGGGATTCCTCCTGGATAAATTGGTAGAGAGCAACTGCAGATAAAATAACAGGAAACGGCCGAAAGACAAGCGATTGCAGGGGATGCCGCTCGAAAGCCGGTCATTTCCTGAGCAGCCAGAGGATGAGCGAGAGGATCACCGAAATGATGATGCTCGTGGCGAGAGGAAAGTAGAAGGTGAAATTGTTCCGTTTGAAATAGATGTCGCCGGGAAGCCGGCCGAGCCAGGGGACCTTGCCGGCAAAGGTGAGTACCACGCCTATCAGGGCGATGATGAGCCCCATGGCGATGAGGGATCTGCCGAGTCCGTGCATCAGCGCGTCTCCTCCCGGGGATGGTAGCGATCCTTCTCGCTGTAGATGCAGCCGCAGTACTGCTGGCGATAGAGCCCCATCTCCTTCGAGATGCGGATCCCCTCCTGCCAGCCGCGGCGGTAGTCGTCGTAGTGGAAGGCGACCCCGTGGCGCGATGCCGCCCGTTCGGCGCCGGCGACGATGTCGTCGTGCCTCTGGTAACGGCTGTAGAGGAGCGTGGAGGAAAACGCCTCGTAGCCGAGCTCCGCTGCCGCCGCGGCCACGGCATCCAGGCGGGAGAAGTAGCAGTAGAGGCAACGCCGGGGCGGATCCTGCGCCACGGAACCCAGAAACTCCTCCAGCCGGTACTCGTCGCGGTACACGATATCGAGTTCCACCGCGGCGGCGTACTCCCTGACGGTATCGCGGCGCCGCCGGTACTCCTGGTAGGGGTGGATATTGTGATTGAACCAGAACCCCGTCACCGTCACCCCCTGGTCGCGCAGTTGCCCGACGGGATAGACGGCACACGGGGCGCAGCAGATATGGAGCAGAAGCTTCATCGTTTCGCCACCGACACTTTTTTTGCTCCATCTTACCTTACGAGCCCGGCAGGACTCAACCCCGGATTTTCACTTCGGTCTGCCTTCGCTACATCCGGAGCGCCAGCGCCTCGCGCGCCAGACGCACCGTGATCTTCCGCTTGGTGGAAAAGGCGAAGCGCTTTAGTGTCTCCAGCGCCTCGATGAGGGAGGGGACGTCGCGGCGGACATGGAGGAGAAGGTAATCGATGACGTCGGCGGGGAGGATGATCTGCCGGTCCTCGGCGAGCTTTTTCATGATCAGGCGCCGGGAGTCTTCGTCGGAGATGTCGACCCGCGCCACGAGCCCCCAGAGGAGACGGGAGATCAGGTGCCCGTCGAGGTGGGGAAGTTCCTTCGGGGGGTAGAGGCCGGTGATGGCAATGGGGCGGCCGGACTGGTAGAAATCGTTGAACAGCTGCCAGAGCTCGATCCGGACGCTCTGCTGGTCGGGGATCAGGTGGAGGTCGTCCACCAGAAGCGCCGGGGCGTTGCGGAACCGCTCCGCCAGCCGGGAGACCTCCTCCGCCGGATACTCGCCGCCATAGATCTCGTCGATCTCCTTGAAGGAGACGAAGGGGACGGTGGCAAGCCCCGCCCGTGCGCTGCAGGCCGAGCCGATGGCCGTCAGGAGGTGGGTCTTGCCGGAACCGGCCGGCCCGTAGAGATAGAGAAGATTTTCGGTACCGCCCGGCTCGACAAGCCGTTGGGCGAACTGAAACGCGGTGGCGTTGCCGGAGCAGACGACGAAGTTGTCGAAGCCGTACTTCTCGTGGACGGGAAAATCGAAGACAAGCTGCATCGGAAGCGGCCCTAAAAGAGGGTTCCCTGGGGGGAGCGGGGCACCGCGCGGCCGAAGTGCTCATAGGCGGCCTTCGTGGCCACCCTCCCCCGGGGGGTCCGGTTGATGAACCCGTGCTGGATGAGAAACGGCTCGTAGACATCCTCGATGGTGTCGCGCTCCTCGCCGATGGCGGCGGCAATGGTGTCGAGCCCCACGGGGCCGCCGCCGAACTTGTCGATGATCGTCAGCATGATGGTCCGGTCCATGAGGTCGAACCCCATCCGGTCGATTTCCAGCAGCGCCAGGGCGTCGTCCACCACCGCCGAGGTGATGACCCCGTCGGCCCGCACCTGGGCGAAGTCGCGGACCCGGCGCAGGAGCCGGTTGGCAATGCGGGGGGTGCCGCGGCTGCGGCGGGCCAGCTCGGCCGCCCCCTCGGGCTCGATGCCGATGTTCATGATCCGGGCCGAGCGGGTGATGATCGTACCGAGTTCGGCGTCGGTGTAGAACTCCAGCCGGGAGATGACCCCGAACCGATCCCTGAGCGGCGAGGAGAGGAGACCCGCCCTCGTGGTGGCACCCACGAGGGTGAACCTGGGGAGGTCGAGCTTGATGGTGCGGGCGCTGGGCCCCTGACCGATGATGATGTCGAGCTGGAAATCCTCCATGGCCGGGTAGAGGATCTCCTCCACCACGTGGGAGAGACGGTGGATCTCGTCGATGAAGAGCACGTCGTGGGGCTCAAGATTGGTGAGGATCGCCGCCAGATCCCCCGGCCGCTCGATAACCGGTCCCGAGGTGGACTTGATGTTCACTCCCATCTCGCAGGCGATGATGTTGGCGAGCGTCGTCTTGCCGAGACCGGGGGGACCGTAGAGGAGGACATGATCCAGGGCCTCCCCGCGCTTGCGGGCCGCGTCGATGAAGACCCTCAGGTTTCCCTTGGCCTTCTCCTGCCCCACGTAATCGTCCAGGGCGCGGGGGCGCAGGGAGCTCTCGACGATTAGTTCTTCATCGGTCGGTTCAGGCGAAATGAGTCTGGTCATGACAGGAAATGCCGCTCCGGAAAAGTTGCACCACGGTATACCAGTTGGGGGGAAAGGTCAAGCGGGCGGGGAGTTCCCGTACGAAGGGGCAGACCTGCGAGGATCAGCGCATCAGCCGCTTCAGCGCCAGCTTGAGAACGGATTCCATGGGGGTGTCGGCCGGAACATCCAGTTCCGCGATGACCTTGGCGACAACCGCCTCCTTGTAACCGAGATTCACGAGGGCGGAAGTGACGTCATCCAGCATGCCCGCGGCGGCGGGAGCGGAGGTCGCCGTCTGCACCTGCGCCGGCTCAAGACCCAGCTTCCGCACCTTCTCCCTCAGTTCGAGGATGAGCCGTTCGGCGCTCTTCCTGCCGATGCCGGGAATGGCGGAGAGCCGGGTCTGGTCCCCGTTCATGAGGGCGTTCGCCAGCTCCTCGGCCTGGACGTTGGAGAGGATGTCGCGGGCCAGTTTCGGCCCGATCCCCGAGACGGTGAGAAGGAGCTGGAAGAACTGCTTTTCGAGGGGGGTCCGGAAGCCGTAGAGGTGAATGGCGTCTTCCTTGACGTGGGTATGGATATGGAGGGTGACGTCAGCCCCTTCCCCGGGAAGATCGAAATAGGTGGAAAAGGGGACCTGGACACGGTACCCCACCCCCCGGACATCGATGATGAGGTGGTCCGGTGCCTTCATGGCGAGTTTCCCGGTTAGGAGTGCTATCATCGTCTTCTCCTGGCGCTGCTCTGCAGCAGGGTGCCGGTGACGGCCCGAAGCAGCGCCGAGTTGGCATGACAGATGGCCACGGCGAGGGCATCGGAGGCATCGGCCTGGGCAATCTCGGGAAGCCCCAAAAGCGCCTTCACCATCTGCTGCACCTGGTCCTTGCCGGCGTGCCCGTACCCCACCACCGCCTGTTTCACCTGCATGGCGGTATACTCCGCCACGGGAAGGCCGGCGTTCACCCCGGCGACGATGGCCGCCCCCCGCGCCTGGCCGAGCTTCAGGGCACTCTGGGCGTTGCGGGCGAGAAAGACCTGCTCCACCGCCATGGCATCGGGACGGTATTCCTCCATGACCGCCGTGAGCCCCCGGTAGATCTCATGGAGACGGAGGGCGAATTCGTCATGGCTGTCGGTGAAAATGGCGCCGTTGTCCACGTGGGTGAACCGGTTGCCGATCTTCTCGATGATGCCGTAGCCGGTGATGCGGGAACCGGGATCAATGCCAAGGACTCTCATGGAAAAGCATTCTGCCACAGAGGACACGGAGAACACAGAGAAAAAAGCGCGGAAGGAAAGACTCGGCTTCCACTTCCGCGCTCGGACTCGCAGAGGCAAAGGGGCGGGATGCGCCCCTTCACCTGAACTACATAAGCTTCTCCATCTCCTCCACGGAGATGTCGAAGTTGGCGTAGACGTTCTGGACGTCGTCATTGTCTTCCATGCGGTCCATCAGCTTCAGCATGTTCTCGGCGTTCTTGCCGTCGAGCTTCACCATGGTCTGAGGAATCATGGTAATCTCGGCCGACTCGTACTTGAATCCCGCCTTCTCGAGCGCCGTCCGCACCTCGATGAAGCTGGAAGGATCGGTGAGGACTTCGTACTGCTCCTCTTCGTCGGTCACATCCTCGGCCCCGGCCTCCAGCGCCGTCTCGAAGAGCTTCTCGAAGTCGACCGACTTGGCGAAAACGATGAGCCCTTTTTTGTCGAACATCCAGGAAACGCAGCCGGTCTCCCCCATGTTGCCGTTGCACTTGGTGAAGGTGCTGCGGACTTCGCCCACGGTGCGGTTGCGGTTGTCGGTCATGCACTCCACGAGGACCGCCACGCCCCCGGGGCCGTACCCCTCATAGACGATCTCCTCGTAGTTTACCCCCTCCAGCTCGCCGGTACCCTTCTTGATGGCCCGCTCGATATTGTCTTTCGGCATATTCTCGGCCTTGGCCTTGTCGACGGCGGTGCGCAGACGCGGGTTGCCGTTCGGATCGCCTCCGCCGAGCTTCGCCGCCACGGTGATCTCCTTGATCAGCTTGGTGAAGATCTTTCCCCGCTTGGCGTCGGCGGCGCCCTTCTTATGTTTGATAGTGCTCCATTTATTATGTCCCGACATTGGTGCTGCTCCTCCTGAAAAACGGTGTGGGGCTTATAAACCGGCCGATACTATCATGGGAAAATCTTGGTTGTAAAGGGCGAAAGTTCATGCAAAAATATGAAAATTGCGGCATCGGCGCCGCCCATTCCCCGTCAGCGAGGTGACCCCATGTCCCTGCCCGTTCGCTTTTCCCGCCTGCTCCTCCCGCTTCTCCTCCTCACGGCAGCATGCGCCACAGTCCCCCCATCTGCCACCACCGAACGGGAGCTTCCGCCGATTCTCGCGCAGGACGAGATATTCCGCCCCTACGTCAGGATCGGCACCGTGGAGGTAAGCCGCGAGCGATTCGGCGCCGTCGACGATCTGCGCGACGAGGCGGACGACTGGGCCAACGAGGCCCTCGAGGCCGAGGCGGCAAAGCTGGGCGCCGACGCGGTCATCCTCCCCGAGATCCGCGGCGAGAGAAGTTCGTATCTCTTTTTCCCCATCACCGAAATCAAGGCAAAGGGAGTGGCGATCAAGTTCCGTTGATCGCCACCTTTCCTCCCCCCGCGCGAGGAGGAACTTTCCCGTCCCCCCCGGGAAACTTTCGTCTGAAACCGGTCACCTCACCCCGATACCCACCTCGCTCCCACCGCACAATAAACCACGTTTTACAATTCTCCAGAACTGTCCAACAACGTAAAACCGACCGCCTCTGACAGCCAAAATGTCAGCGATTACAACAAGTTATAATTTTTTATTTTTTTATAATTTTTATCGCTTGACGAATATAAAACACGGTGCTAAACATTATTTCAAAAATATAACGACGTTTATAAAACAGCAATACACCGGCCAGGAAGGGGAACACTATGAACAGGGAAAAAAGTTCATACGCGGTTCAAACGGTAGAAAAGGCTCTGGACATCCTCGAGACGCTCACCGAGGAGAGCCGCCACGCCACCCTGCCGTACCTTGCCGAAAGACTCGAGCTTTCCCGGAACAAGGCGTTCCGCCTCCTGGCAACCCTCGAAAGCAAAGGACTTGTGGAGCGCGACGACGCCAGCGGCATCTACCGTCTCGGCATTTCATCGGTAGAACTGGCACAGCGCCTCCTCAACAGCACCAGCCTCATCCGTCACGCCCACCCCGTCATGGAAAAACTGGCGCGCCGACACGACGAAGCAGTCTACATCACGGTCATCCAGGGAGAAGAAGTCCTTTTCCTCGACATGGTCGACTGCGAGCAGCCGGTCAAGACTGCCCCCCTCGTCGGCAAGCGCTTCCCCTTCTTCACCAATGCCGCCGGCAAGGCCATCAAGGCCCTGGAATCGGTGGACCTCCTCGAAAAATTCCTCAAGAAACGCGGCAAGAACGGCAGCATTCCCGACCCTGACCGGCTTCAGTCGGAACTGAACAGTGTCCGGGAGCGCGGTTTCGCCATCGACGTTGACGGCCTCGGCGACGGGATCGTCAGCGTTGCGGTGGCCGTAAGAGACTATGCGGGGAAGGTGATCGGAGCACTCACCATGCTCGGACCGTCCTTCCGCATGATTACCTCCCGCCTCGAAGGCGAAATCATCCCCTCCCTGAAAGAGGGGGCGGAGGTCCTATCCCTCAAGTTCGGCTACGCGAAGCTGTAGGCACCGAAAGGAATTACGGAAACAGACTACCATCGAAAGGAGGGGTGATCGGAAGAACAAGGGACATCGGCAATGGAGGCGAGCGGGACGCCGCTCGGCACGATGAGATTTACTGAAGAAAGGAGTGACTAATCATGGCAGACAAACAGTACGACTGGGCGGCAATCGCCAAGAACCCCAAGTTCGTCGAGCTCCACCGCAAGAAAACGACCTTCCTTATTGGCTGGTGGGTCTTCTCGACCGTCTTCTACTTCCTCCTCCCGATTGGAGCAGCCTACGCGCCGGGGCTCTTCAAGATCAAGATCCTCGGCAACATCAACTTCGGCTACCTCTTCGCCCTCTCCCAGTTCTTCGTCTCCTGGGGGATTGCCATGTACTACGCCCATGTGGCCAACAAGGACTTCGACCGGCTCACCCGCGAGCTGGTGGATGAGCTCAAGTAAAGGAAGGAGGACAACGATGAAAAAACTGATTGCAGGAATCACGCTGGCCCTTTCCCTGGGCTCTTTCGCCTTCGCCGAGGAACCGGCCAAGGCCCCCACCGGCGCCCAGGGCGCTCCGGCGGTCGCCGCACCGGCGACGACGCCGGCCGCTCCCGCGGTCACCGCACCCGCTCCGGCGGCACCCGCCGCCAAGGCCGCCGCACCGGCCGAGAAGAAGGTCGAGCTCAAGGCGAACCCATATGTCACCATCCCGATCTTCCTGATCATCATCGGCGTCACCATGGCCGTCGTCGTCTGGTCCGCCAAGCGGACCAAGTCGGCCGCCGACTTCTACGCCGCCGGCGGCGGCATTACCGGCACCCAGAACGGCTGGGCCATCGCCGGTGACTACATGTCGGCCGCCTCCTTCCTCGGGATTTCCGGCATGATCTCCCTCTACGGCTATGACGGCTTCATGTACTCCGTCGGCTGGCTCGTCGCCTACATCACGGTCCTTCTGATCGTGGCCGAGC
>JAJZUC010000049.1 GCA_021847245.1 Deltaproteobacteria bacterium
GCGGTCTTTTCCCTGGCCGGAATTTCCCAGTACGCTTCGAAGCCGCGGAAATGATCGACCCGCACCACATCATGCAGCTCCAGGGACTTGCGGAACCGCTCGATCCACCACCCGTAGCCGCGGTCGGCCATGACGTTCCAGTTGTAGAGCGGATTCCCCCATCTCTGGCCGGTCTTGCTGAAATAGTCCGGCGGCACGCCGGCCACGACGGTGGGCTTTCCCTTCTCGTCGAGATGGAAGAGCTCGGGATTGACCCAGACATCGGCAGAATCGTAGGCGACGAAGATCGGTATATCGCCGACGATGGCGATTCCCTTGCCGTTGGCGTATTCCCTGATCCGCCGCCACTGGCGGAAGAACTGCCACTGGATATACTTTTGCTCGCCAATGGCAGGGCCAAGCCTGACCGAGTACTTTTCCAGCGCTTCAGGTTCGAGACGGGCAATCTCCCCGGGCCAGACATTCCAGCTCTTCCCTCCGAAATGCTCCTTGAGCGCCATGAACAGCGCGTAGTCGTGAAGCCAGGCGGTGGTGTCGCAGAAGTGCCAGAACTCCTCCTTGCGCTCACGGTCCGCGTGGGCGTGAAACCGGCCGGCGGCAGCCTTCAGCTGGCGCGTCTTGTACCCCTCGACGACCGCGAAATCGACGTAATCGGCGGGAAACTCCAGCGGTTCCTTCCCGGCGAGGTCACCCTCCTCCGTCAGGGTGGCCAGGTCGATCAGGAGAGGGTTGCCGGCAAAGGCCGAATAGCACGAGTAGGGCGAATTGCCGTGAGCCGCCGGGCCAAGCGGGAGCACCTGCCAGAGGCTTTGGCCGGCTGCCGCGAGGAAGTCGAGAAAATGACGGCATTCCTTCCCGAGGGAACCGATCCCGTCGGGTCCCGGAAGCGATGTCGGGTGAAGGAGGATGCCGCTCTTGCGTTTTCGGTGCATTATTCCCTCGCAAAATGGGTTGCGGAGGCGGTGGCAATTCCTGTATAGAAAAAAATCGGCAGGTTGTCAGCCACCGTCATCATTCATCGTTCAGACCGTGGTTCAGGATACCACGCGCGGAGACCCTCAGCCATGGAAACCATCAAGACCGCCCTTTTCGAAACCCTTGTGGA
This sequence comes from Deltaproteobacteria bacterium, assembly GCA_021847245.1. Classification (GTDB taxonomy): domain Bacteria; phylum Desulfobacterota; class Desulfuromonadia; order Geobacterales; family Geobacteraceae; genus Geobacter. The sequence goes on from JAJZUC010000049.1 coordinate 1,106, forward strand.
AAGCGCCGTCCCCGACGGGGAAGGCAGCTATTCTTTCACGCTCGAAGGAAAGACCTACCGGATCAAGGACACCCTGGAAATCTCCAAGATCGCCCAGGACCATGGCTATATCATCATTTACTGAACTTTGACAGCACTTCGTCGATCCGTTTTCCGTCCAGGGTTTCCTCGTAGAGGAGAACCTCGACCAGGGCATCGAGTCTGTCACGATTGCCGCTTATCACCTCTTCGGCCTTCAGCTCCGCCTCCTTGATCAAAGCTGCGATCTCCTGATCGATGAGCCATGCCATCTGCTCGGAGAAGGTCTTCTCCTCGGCCAGCTTGCGCCCGAGAAACGGGTGTTCCTCCCCCCGCCGGAACGTCATCGCCCCGATCCGGTCACTCATCCCCCACTGACAGATCATCTTCTCGGCCAGATCATTGACCGCTTTGAGATCGTTCTGGGCCCCCGTCGAAAGGTCGCCGAACACGAGCCGCTCCGCCACCCTTCCGCCAAGGGCCACGGCAAGCCGGTTCATCAGGTACTTCTTTGAATAGTGATACCGGTCGTCCTCGGGGAGCTGCTGGGTCACCCCCAGAGCCTGCCCCCGCGGGATAATGGTGACCTTGTGGACCGGGTCGGTGCCGGGAAGCATCTTCGCCACCAGCGTGTGACCGGCTTCATGGTAAGCGGTTATCCGCTTTTCCTGGTCGGTGATGAACATCTTCCGCTCCCCGCCCATGAGCACCTTGTCCATGGCGCGCTCCATATGGTCCATCGTCACCGCCGGAGCATCTTCCCGTGCCGCAAGGATTGCAGCCTCGTTGACGATATTTTCGAGGTCGGCGCCGGTCATCCCGGGGGTGCCGCGGGCAATGATGGAGAGGTCCACATCCTTGTCCAGGAGAATCTTGCGGGTATGGACCTGGAGGATCTTCTCCCGGTCACGCCAGTCCGGGCGGTCGATAACCACGTGACGGTCGAAGCGGCCGGGGCGAAGCAGCGCCGGATCGAGGACATCGGGCCTGTTGGTGGCGGCCATGACGATCACCTCGTCGTGGGGATCGAAGCCGTCCATCTCGGAGAGAAGCTGGTTCAGGGTCTGTTCGCGCTCGTCGTGCCCTCCCCCCAGTCCCGCACCGCGGCTCCGTCCCACGGCGTCTATCTCGTCGATGAAGATGATGCTCGGCGCCGACTTCTTTGCCGTTGCGAAGAGATCGCGCACCCTCCCCGCCCCCACGCCGACAAACATCTCGATGAACTGCGAAGCGGAGATGCTGAGGAACATGACCCCCGCCTCCCCCGCCACGGCCCGGGCCAGGAGCGTCTTTCCCGTCCCCGGCGGCCCGACGAGCAGAACCCCCTTCGGCACCTTTCCGCCGATACGCTGGAATTTCTTCGGATCACGGAGATAATCCACGATCTCCCTGAGTTCCAGCTTGGCGCTTTCCATGCCGGCCACATCCTCGAACGTCACCCTCCCCCGGTCGCTTGCGACATACGTTTTTGCCCCCGACTTGGCAAAGCCGCCCATTATGGCGCCGGGCCCCTGTCCCTTCACACCCCGCATGGCGAGCCACCAGATACCGATGATCAGCAACCACGGCAACAGATAGAGCAAGCCACTCACCACCGGCGAAGTTTCCGTGGAAATCGCCGTAACCTCTACCTTTTTTGCCTGAAGCTCCGCCATCAAAGACGGGTCCTCGATGGCAGGCTTGACGGTATTGAATCTGATGATGTTCTTCCCGACCCGTTGCCCGGAGGTTGGACCTTCAAGCGTCACCTTGTTTCGGAACTCACCGGTGATGGAGTTCCCCTTGATGGTGATCTTCGCCACATTGTCGGCAGCCAGTTCGTCCTTGAAACGGCTGTACGAGATGAGCGCACTATTTTCCACACCCTGCCTGGCGACATAGGCGTAGAAAAAGTTGAATCCGACCAGCAGGATCAGTATCCACAGCATCGGTTTCCAGACCGATTGCCCCATTCAATGGCTCCTCTCAGGCCGTTACGCACCGAAACGGCTCGCTCGATGCCTTTTCCATCAGTTAATTCGTAACATACCCCCCCTGATTTGCAAGGGGGCTCATGACGTCACTGGCCGGACGGAGAACTGCCCGAGACCGAACGCCGCCCCCTTTCCAAGATTGAGATACTGACCCAGAAGGAGAAACGGCTGGAATTCCTCCCGAATCCCTGAAACCTCGGCTTCGCCCACTACCCCCCCGATCGTCCCCCCCCGCCAGTCGACCCACTTCATCGCGACTCCGCTCAGCGAAACCTCTTCGCACGCGGAGGAGAGCCAGCGGAAATCGCCTGCGACGTCTCCTTCGCCATAGATGGCCGCGAGCGCAGTAACCCGTCTCATCAGTGAACGGAAAAAATGGGGGAAGGAAAAGGTCCGCAGCGGCCGCCCCTGGGCCATAATCTTGAGCGGGGTGATGAGAGTCAGCGCTATCCTGTCGCCGAGCATCCCGGTGACGCTCAAACCGGATGCGGAAAGAAGCAGCGGCACGGCTTCACCGCCGTCAGCCCAGGGAAAACGCTCCCCGAAGTACCCCTCGGACTCGACCCGCTCGACCCGCGCGATCGGCGAACCGACTCCGGCTCCCTCCAACCAGTTCCCGAGCGCCTTCAGAAAGAGGTTGCCATGCACAACCGCACTCCCGACAAGAGTAAGCCCCACATCGAACCGCTCCCCCTTGTTCGGAGCGGCGGGGAGGATCGGGAACCGGAATGCGAACGGCAGAGGCGGCTTCTGATGCCGCCGGACCGCGGCCGGATCGCTGCTCAGGGCCTGCGAAAATATGGCACGATAGGGGCACTCCTTCGCTCCGCAACCTTCGCATTCACCCTCACGACATTCCACAACCGAGCGGAAGGCCTGCTGAAACGTCTCCCGGGAGCGAAACAGCATCCAGGAATCTCTCACGTCGCATTCCAGACGCGTGCCGATCACCAGATTCACGTAGGTGAGATCCATGTGCGTACTCCTGGTAAAGAAAAGGGGCGGATCGCCAAATCCGCCCCTTTCCCTTCCCGGTGCCGATGCGTTGCATCGGAATGCTGCGTTACTTGCAGAGCGCCTTCAGATACTCCCTGTTCAGCTTGGCGATGAACTTCACGTCAATCCCTTTCGGGCAGGAGGCCTGGCACTCATAGTGGTTGGTGCAGTTGCCAAAGCCCTGGGCCTTCAGCTCCTCGGTCATGGCACAGACGCGGCGTGCGGCTTCCGCCTCCCCTTGCGGCAGCACGGCAAGCTGGGAGACCTTGGCCGACGTGAAGAGCATGGCGGAACCGTTGGGGCAGCCCGCCACGCAGGCGCCGCACCCGATGCATTCGGCGGCGTCCATGGCGTAATCGGCGACTTCCTTCGGGACCAGGATGGCATTCCCGTCGGCAACACCGCCGGTGTGGGCCGAGGTGTAACCGCCCGCCTGAATGATCTTGTCGAGCGCCCCCCGGTCAACCACCAGATCCTTGACGATCGGGAAGGCGCGGGCGCGCCACGGCTCGATGTAGATGGTGTCGCCATCCTTGAACATCCGCATGTGGAGCTGACACACCGTCGTCCGCTCCATCCCCCCGTGGGGGGCACCGTTGATCACCTGGGAGCACATGCCGCAGATCCCCTCACGGCAGTCATGGTCGAAGGCGATGGGATCCTTGCCGGCCTTGATGAGATCCTCGTTCACCTCGTCGAGCATCTCGAGGAACGACTGGTCGGGACTGACCTCCTTCGCCTCGTAGGTTTCGAACTTCCCTGGTTCCTTTGGCCCTTTCTGGCGCCAAACATGAAGTGTAAGCGTCATGGTCTTGTCGTGGCTCATTATTTGTAGCTCCTTATCGCCAGATGGACGTTTTCAAACTTCAGCGGCTCGATGTGCAGCTCCGGCTCCGCATTGACTCCTTTGAACTCCCAGGCCGCAGCATGGCAGAACTTCTCGTCGTCACGCTTGGCCTCGCCGTCCGGCATCTGGTGCTCGACCCTGAAGTGGCCACCGCACGACTCGTTGCGATAAAGGGCATCGCGGGTCAAGAGCTCCGCAAACTCCAGGAAATCCGCCACGCGGTTGGCGTTCTCCAGCTGCTGGTTGAATTCGGCGCCGGAGCCGGCCACCTTCACGTTCTTCCAGAACTCCTCGCGGATTTCGGGGATCTTCTTGAGGGCTTCCTTGCAGCTCTGCTCGCTGCGGGCCATACCGACGTTCTCCCACATGATCTTGCCGAGCTCGCGGTGGAACTCGCTGACAGTTTTCTTGCCGTTGATCGACATGAGCTTCTTGAGGTTATTGTTCACATCCTCGACCGACTTCTTGCACTCGGGATTATCGGCCTTCACCTTGCCCGGAGCGGTCTTGGCAAGGTAGTTGGCGATGGTGTACGGAATGACGAAGTAGCCATCGGCAAGGCCCTGCATGAGGGCGCTGGCGCCGAGGCGGTTCGCGCCGTGCACCGAGAAGTTCGCCTCGCCGAGGACGAAGAGGCCCGGGACGTTGCTCTCGCAGTTGTAGTCGACCCAGAGGCCGCCCATGGAGTAGTGGGGAGCGGGGTAGATCCGCATCGGCACCTTATAGGCGTTCTCGTCGGTGATCTTCTCGTACATCTCGAAGAGGTTGCCGTAGCGCTCGCGGATGGTATCCTCGCCGAGCCGCTTGATGGAGGCGGCGAAGTCGAGGTACACGCCCCGGCCGCCCGGTCCGACGCCGCGGTCGTCGTCACACTGCTCCTTGGCGGCGCGGGAGGCGATGTCGCGCGGGGCCAGGTTGCCGAAGCTCGGGTACTTCCGCTCCAGGTAGTAATCGCGCTCCTCTTCGGGGACCTCGCCCGGAGCCCGCTTGTCCCCCTTGTTCTTGGGGACCCAGCAGCGGCCGTCGTTGCGGAGCGACTCGGACATGAGGGTCAGCTTCGACTGCTTGTCGCCGTGCTGCGGGATGCAGGTCGGGTGGATCTGGGTGTAACAGGGGTTGGCGAAGAACGCCCCCTTCCTGTGGGCCTTCCAGGCAGCGGTGACGCTGCACCCCATGGCGTTGGTGGAGAGGTAGAAGACGTTCACGTAGCCGCCGGTGCAGAGCACCACCGCATCACCAACATGGGTGCGGATCTCGCCGGTCACCATGTCGCGGACCGTGATCCCCTTGGCTTCGCCGTCGACGACGACCAGGTCGAGCATCTCGGTGCGGGGGAACATCTTGACGGTACCGGCCTTGATCTGGCGGGCAAGGGCCGAATAGGCGCCGAGGAGAAGCTGCTGCCCCGTCTGCCCCCGGGCATAGAAGGTACGGGAGACCTGGGCGCCGCCGAAGGAGCGGTTGTCCAGGTAGCCGGCATAGTCGCGGGCGAAGGGAACGCCCTGGGCCACGCACTGGTCGATGATGTTGTTGGAGACCTGGGCGAGACGCCAGACGTCGGCCTCGCGGGCACGGAAGTCGCCACCCTTGATGGTGTCGTAGAAGAGGCGGTAGATGCTGTCGCCGTCGTTCGGATAGTTCTTGGCAGCGTTGATTCCCCCCTGGGCGGCGATGGAGTGGGCACGGCGGGGGGAATCCTGGTAGCAGAAGGCCTCGACGTTGTAGCCGAGCTCCCCGAGGGAAGCGGCGGCGGCGCCACCGGCAAGGCCGGTGCCGACGACGAGGATCTTGTATTTACGCTTGTTGGCGGGGTTGACCAGCTTCATGTCGAAGCGGTGCTTGTCCCAAGTCTTCTCTATTGGTCCTGTTGGACATTTTCCGTCGAGTATCACTATGAACCCCCTAACCTTTCAGAATGCCGGAGACGATGAAGAGCGGAATTGACGCGTAACCGAGGAGCAGCACCACTGCCGCGACCGTGCCGATCTTGCCGATAACCGGAAGAGTCTTGTTGTTGTTCCATCCCATCGTCTGGAAGAAACTCTGGATGCCGTGGGAGAGGTGGAGAAAGAGCACCACCATGGCGGCAATGTAAACAAAGGCGATGATGCCGTGGGAAAAGCTGTTCGTCACCATGGCGAAGACGTCGAAGCGGCCCTGGGCGTCAACACCGGCAACGATGTCGGGGGTAACGCGGATGGTGAACTGGAGAAGGTGATAGCCGATGAACGCCAGGAGCAGCAGCCCGGTGTAGAGCATGCTCTGGCTCCCCAGGGTTGCCCGCTTCAGGTTCTTGACGGCGTAAGTCTCGGCGTTTGCCGCACGGTTCTCCAGGCTCAACTGAACGCCGAACAGGATGTGGATGGCCACCGCGACAAGCATCACCAGGCGGAATCCCCACACGAGGGGGGGAAGTGCGTGAAGGTGCTCGGCATAGGCGTTGATGCCGCCCGGGATAAAGATCGACGAGTTGCCCAGCATGTGGATGATGACAAACAGGACCATCAGCTGGCCGGTGATTGCCATCAGGACTTTTCTACCTACAGAGCTCGTTAACAGTTGCATAATGATGTCCCTTTGCATGTTAATCGTAATTGACGTTGACGATGGAGTTACTGCCGAACCGGGAGTGCCCGTGCCACCCCAAAGGGAGGACGAACCAGGCTCCGCGGCTCCACGAGAGGATTCTCCGAACAGTGAGGGGGTGCCCGCCATTCCTTGCAGTTATCCATCGTTTCCTCCCAGTGAACTGTTATCTCAACCTGCTGCCAATCAATAAGGACACGAAATATTGGAATATTCTAACCTGGCACAATGTATACTGTATACTAAACGTCGTTTTAGGAAAATGCAATAAAAATTTAACGGGGATAAAGGTGGAAAGCGGCTTCCCGTCGTAATCGGGAGCATCGTTGCGGGCCGGCTGCGTGCGGTGATGACGGCAGAGAACCGCCGACACCCGACACCTCCAAGAATGTGGCAGCGAAAGCAGAAGTTGCAATCCGACGGGCGTTCATGGTAGAAAAGACGGCCGAACATACCGGAAAAGCGGAAAGTTACGCAGGTTCAACCCGATTTCATCCCCACGTCGTACCCCAAGAGACCCGAAAAGACAAACATGAAATTCACTCTCAGAAAAAAGGACAAATCCACCTCGGCCCGGCGCGGGACACTCGTTACGCCCCACGGTACCATCGAGACCCCCATCTTCATGCCGGTTGGAACCCATGCGGCGATGAAGGCGATGACCCCGGCGCAGGTCAAGGAGACCGGCGCCCAGATCATCCTCTCCAACACCTACCACCTCCATCTCCGGCCTGGAGAAGAGCTGGTCGCCAAGGCCGGCGGCCTCCACCGCTTCATGGCCTGGGACGGGCCGATCCTCACCGATTCCGGGGGATTCCAGGTCTTCTCGCTCCCCAACAAGCGGATCACCGAGGAGGGGGCATATTTCAGGCACGAAGTGACCGGCGAGGAGATCTTTCTTGATCCGGGCCGGGCCGTCGCCATTCAGGAGGCCCTGGGGGCGGACATCATCATGGCGTTCGACGAGTGCATCCCCTACCCCTGCGACCGCCAGTACGCGGCCAGGTCCACCCGGAAGACGCTGCGCTGGGCCGAGCAGTGCCGCAAGGCCCAGACCCGCAAGGACCAGGCGCTCTTCGGCATCGTCCAGGGGAGCGTCTTCGAGGACCTTCGGGCCATGTGCGCCAGGGAGCTGGTCCAGATGGACTTCCCCGGGTATGCCATCGGCGGCGTCTCCGTGGGGGAAGGGCTGGAGCTCCTGAAAAAGGTCGTCGAATACACGGTGCCGTTCCTGCCGGATAACAAACCGCGCTATCTCATGGGGGTAGGACTCCCGGAGGATATCTTCGAGAGCGTCGAGCGGGGAATCGACATGTTCGACTGCGTCATCCCGACCCGCTACGCCCGCAGCGCCACCCTCTTCACCAACCGGGGAAGGATCCGCCTCACAAACCGCAACTACCGCCGCGACTTCTATCCCGTCGAGCCGAACTGCGGCTGCTACACCTGCAGGAACTTCACGCGCGCCTACCTCCACCACCTCTTCAACGCCAACGAAGTCCTGTCGGCGATCCTGGCGAGCATCCACAACGTCCACTTCTACCTGGCCATGATGGAGGGAATCCGGATCGCCATCGAGGAGGGGCGCTTCGCCGAACACAAGAGGGAGTTCCTCACCGGCTACCTGAAGGGGAAATAGCCCCGGTCACATCCGTCAAACGGTCGCAACCGAAGGGCATCCGCGTGGGGTGCCCTTCGATGTTTTTCGAACGGGAGAATTTTCATGACAAGGGAAGAAACGGAATTCGAGCGGCTTGCGGGAATCATGCGCCGGTTACGCGCCCCCGGGGGATGCCCTTGGGACGCGGAGCAGACCCACGAATCGCTCAAGCGATACCTGCTGGAAGAAGCGTACGAGGTGATCGAGGCGATCGATGCCGGCTCCCCCGACATGCTGAAGGAGGAGCTGGGGGACCTGATGCTGCAGCCGATCTTCCACGCGGTCATCGCCGAAGAGCGGGGGGAGTTCACCATGGCGGAGGTCCTTGCTGCTATCAGCGACAAGCTCGTATCCCGCCATCCCCACGTCTTCGGTGACCAGGTCATCCGGACGAGCGAGGAGCAGCTTGAGAACTGGGAGCGGATCAAGCAGAAGGAAAAGGGGGCGGAGCGGAAATCGGCCCTCGCCGGGGTCCCCCCCCATCTCCCGGCCCTCCTGAAGGCGCAGAAGGTGACCGAAAAGGCGGCCCGGGCTGGTTTCGACTGGTCGCGGGTCGACGAGGTCTTCGCCAAGGTAATGGAGGAACTCCACGAGTTCGAAGAGACCATGCTCGCCGCGGATCAGGAACGGATGGAGGCGGAGCTCGGCGATCTACTTTTCGCCATCGTGAACCTCGGCCGTTTTCTCTCCCTCAACCCCGAGGAGGCCCTGAGAAAGACCATCGACCGGTTCACACGCCGTTTCTCCCACATCGAGGAGTCGCTCCACGCGCGGGGAACGGGAATCAGGGAGGCGAGCCTGGAGGAGATGGAACGCCTCTGGAACGAGGCAAAACGTCTGGAGCGGGAGGGGAGCGGGAGCAGCGGCGGGAAAAGTTAAGAATTTTCAACACCGTAACCGATTTTCCACAAAAGTTGTGGATAACCGGTGGATAACGGTGTGGATAAAATGGGAAAGAGATAGGGTATCGGGAGGTTTTGGCACTCTGCCTCTTTTTTACTCAGAATATAACATATTGATTTCATAAGACAATCACCCTTCTAACGAGAACGTCGCTTTGCCCGTTCACCTCATGACGGCAGGCGGCGGAGAGAAGGGGAAAACGCTCCGGCGGTGTGCATAACTAACAGGTCACCCCACCACCCCCCAGCGGGTCATCCTCCTCCGGATCTGACGGACCACCTCCCGAGCCTCCTCACAGTGAAGCAGATGGGCTACCGCCATGTATATGGCCGCGCCGCCGGCCACGGCAACGCCAAGGATTCCCGCCTTGGCGAGCTTGTGCCCCGCTACCGACCACTCCTGCAGTGACACCCCCCAATTGACGGCGAGCGCCATCGGCAGGGAGGCGACGCACGCCTTGATCCCGGAGACCACGATCCCCCTCCCGCCGAACGGACCGATCTTTCGCCGCAGGAAAAAGAGCAGAAGCCCCATGTTGCCAACGGCCGACAGGGAGGAGGCCAGGGCGAGGCCACCATGCTTGAGGGGTCCCATGAGGAGGAGACTGAAGACGGCATTCAGCAGGAAGGCGCAAAAAGCGATCGCCACCGGCGTCCTGGTATCCTTAAGGGAATAGAAGGCCGGGACGAGGACCCGCACGAGCGCCACAAGGGAAAGCCCCAGGGAGTAGTAGAAGAGCGCCGCACCGCAGTTCACCGCCTTGGCGTAGTCGAACTCCCCCCCCATGAAGAGAAGGCTGAAGATTGGGGTCGAGCAGACCATGAGCCCCGCCGTGGCCGGGATGGTGATGAAGAGGGTGAGCCGCAGGCCGAACGCGAGGGACTCCTTCAGCTGATCCATCTCGCCGGCAGCCGCCAGGCGGCTCATGGAGGGGAGCACCGCCTGGGCCACCGAGGCGGTGAAGATCCCCTGGGGGAACTCGAAGAGCCGCTGGGCGTAGTAAAGATAGGAGACGCTTCCCTGGGGGAGGAGGGAGGCGAGGATGTTGCCGACGGTGAGATTCAGGTAGTAGACCCCGACGCCGAAGACCGACGGCCCCATGAGGAGGGCAATCTTCCGCACGGCCGGGTGCCCGGTCACGAAGCGGGGGCGGATCGGGAACCCCTTTCGCCAGAGGGTCGGCAGCTGGAGCAGAAGCTGGAGCACCCCGCCGACGAGGACCCCCACCGCCAAAGAGGTGATCGGCACCTGGAAACGGTCGTGGAGCAACCACGCGCAGAGGATCATAGAGATGTTGAGAAAGACGGTGGAGATCGCCGGGGTGAAGAAGTGGCGCACCGTGTTCAGGATCCCCATGCAGAGGGCCACGAGGCTGATGAAGAAGATGTAGGGGAACATCAGCCGGTTCAGGAAGACCGTCAGCCCGAACTTCGCCGGCTGGGCCCTGAAGCCGGGAAACATGAGTGAGACGATCCAGGGAGAGAGGAGTAGGCCGGCAAGGGTCACCCCTGCCATGACGATGGTGAGGAGCGTGAAGCAGATGTTGGCCAGCTCCCGCGCCTCCTCCTCACCCCGCTGCGTGTACCACTCGGAGAAGGTGGGGACGAAGGCCGAGGTGAGCGCCCCCTCGGCGAAGAAGCGCCGGAGCATGTTCGGGATCTGGAACGCGGCGAAGAAGGCGTCGGTGTAAAGCCCGGCACCGAAGAGCCGCGACACCGCCATGTCGCGCACCATCCCCATGATGCGCGAGATGATGGTGGCAAGGCCGAGGACGCCGGCGGCGCGGGCGATATGTTTCTTTTCGGACATGGGTTCCCCTGGATGGAAAGTCAGGGGAGCTTATTACCACAAAGGCGAGGCGCTTGCAAAACTATTGCGGAGCCGGAGGGCCGGATCAGGGAATGGCGGGATAGAGCTCTTCGAGCAGGCGGTCGAGCAGAAGGCCGACATCTTCCGCCGTCCGTTGCGGCGGCCGGCAGGCGCCGCCGGCGCAGAGACGGGCCTCCGCGCCTCCCGGCGCCTCACCCGGAGCTCCCCCCCTGACGACGAGGCCGGGGACGAAGCGGCATCCGAGCTCGCGCAGCATGGCACGAAGCGCCGCCACGTCGTCTCCCGCCAGAACGGCCTCGACCTCCGGCCCCCGCATCAGGTCGAGGGCCATGAGAAGCTGCAGGTGGGCAAGGGGCTGCCGCTCGGCCCCCCCCATGAAGGCCCGCAGGATTCCCTTCCCCGCCTCCAGAAACGTGTCGTCGCCTGCGGTCCTCCCAAGCCGCAGCAAAACCGCGGCCGCCATGGAATTCGCGGCCGGCAGCGCCCCATCGAATGCCTCTCTCGTCCGGACCAGCACCGTCTCCGCATCCACCCCCACGTCGAAGAGCCCGCCGCCGTCGCCGCCGAAGAGGCGAAGCATCTCCCGCCCAAGGCGAAGCGCCTCGGCGAGATGGCGCGGCTCCAGGGTCGCACCGTGGAGTTCCAGAAGCCCCAGGGCAAGAAACGCATAATCCTCCAGAAAGGCGGGACCGCTGACCTCCCCCCTGTGGCTGCTCCGCAGGAGCCGGCCATCTTTCCGCGTGAGCCGCTCCCTGATAAAGCGGGCACCCCCTTCGGCGGCCGCCAGAAAGCGCCCGTCGCCGCAGACGAGATACGTCCTTGCCATAGCCGCGATCATGAGGCCGTTCCAGGCGGTCACCACCTTCTCGTCCCGGAAGGGACGAACCCGCTTCTCCCGGACGGCCAGAAGGAGCTGCCGCCACCGCTCGACCTTTTCCGGCGTCCCGCCCGGAGGCGCTTTGTCCAGAGCGGAACGGAGATGGAGGATACTGCGTCCCTCGAAATTTCCCGGCTCGGTGACGCCGAAGAGGCGGCAGAATTCCGCCGCGTCGGGCTCCCCGAGGATGGCGCCGATCCCGGCCGGCGTCCAGAGGTAGTAGCGCCCCTCCTCCCCTTCCGTGTCGGCATCGAGGGCCGAGTAGAATCCTCCTTCGGGAGAAGCCAGCTCCCGCAGGACGAAGGTGCAGAGCTCCGCCGCCGTCTCCCGGAACGAGTCGCGGCCGCTGAACCGGAACGCCTCGACGTAGGCGATGGTGCAGAGGGCCTGGTCGTAGAGCATCTTCTCGAAATGGGGGACGAGCCACCGCTCGTCGACACTGTAGCGGTGGAAGCCGAAGCCGAGCTGGTCGTAGATCCCGCCGCGGCGCATGGCGTCCAGGGTGGTCTCCGCCATGGCCAGGGCCCCGGCATCGCCGAAGCGCCGGGCGTAGCGGAGGAGGAACTGGAGCTGGAGCGGCATCGGAAACTTGGGGGCGCTGCCGAAGCCCCCGTGGAGCGGATCGAACATCGCCGCCAGCTGCCGGCGCGCCTCGTGGAGGGGGAGATCCCCCGCGATCTCCCCCTCCCGGGGGGTGGCAAGGCGGGCGAATCCCGCCAGGACCGCGTCGCAGTTCTGCCGCACGAGCTCCCGCCGCGTCCGCCAGACCTCGTCGATCCGCCCCAGGATCTCGATCAGTCCCGGCATCCCGCCCCGGGGCTCCTTCGGGATGTAGGTGGCGGAGAAAAACGGCTCCCGGTCGGGGGTCATGACGATGGTCAGGGGCCATCCCCCCCGCCCCTCCATCATCTGGGCCACCCGCATGTAGGTGTCATCGATGTCGGGACGCTCCTCGCGGTCGACCTTGATCGCCACGAAGGAGCGGTTGAGGACGGCGGCCACCTCGGGGTCGTCGAACGACTCGTGGGCCATCACGTGACACCAGTGACAGGTTGCGTAGCCGATGGAGAGAAAGACCGGCTTGTCCTCGGCCCGGGCCCGCTCGAACGCCTCCTCTCCCCACTCGTACCAGTCGACCGGGTTGTCGGCATGCTGGAGGAGATAGGGGCTCGTGGCGAAGATGAGCCGGTTGAACTCCTCTCCCCCGTCCGGCGGCAGTGTGCCCCGGTCGGCGGAAAAGATCCGCTCCAGACGTTGTTGGTCGTCTCGCTTCACTTCACTGGCCATGGCGTCTCTCTCGTTTCCGGATACGCCTAAGTATAGCAGAAGATTCGCCGACGCCCTTTGACCAGGGTAAAAATGCTGCTACACTCGGCCGGAACGGGAGGTACTCATGAACGCGGTAAAGGGAGAGGTCATTCTCGCGGTCCTGCTCGCCGCCGCCGTGGCAGCGGCCGCCGTCACGGCGGTCGGCCGCTTCAGCGCCGGCGATCTGACCGGATGGGAAGACCAGACGTTCCGGGGAAAGAAAAGGACCATTTACACCCTGGTGAAGGATGGGGAACGGACTGTGCTCAGGGCCGAAAGCCACGGCTCGGCATCGGGGCTCATCAGGAAGGTGGAGTTCGCCTCCGCCAAGACCCCGATCCTCCGCTGGTCGTGGAAGATTGCGGGGACCCTGAAAAAGGGGGACGAACGGAGCAGGGAGGGGGACGACTACGCGGCGCGGGTCTACGTCATCTTTCCCCGCACCTTCTTCTGGCAGACCCGGGCCATCAACTACATCTGGGCCAACCGGCTCCCGAAGGGGGAGTCCGTCCCCAACGCGTTCGCCCCGCGGAACGTGATGATGGTGGCGGTGGAAAGCGGCGCGTCCCTGGCGGGGACGTGGCGGTCGGAGCAGCGGAATATCTACGAGGACTACGTGAGGCTCTTCGGGGAAGCGCCTCCCAGGGCGGGAGGAGTGGCGCTCATGACCGACAGCGACAATACCGGCGAAGAGACCCTCGCCTGGTACGGCGACATCACCCTCTCCTCCCAATGAAAAAGGGACGCCGAGGCGCCCCCTTTTATCCGAACCGTACCGGCCTAGCCGATAAGCCGCGCAAGCCTGCTCCGCTCCTTCTCCAGGCGATCCTTCCCCTCCTCGAACGCCTTGAGGAGGTCTTTCTTGACGTCGTGGGAAATCTCCTTCCCCTTGTCGAGAATCTCCTGGGTCCTGTCGCTCAGGTTGTCGACCACGTCGGAAACCTTGTCAGTGAAGTCCTCCACCAGCTCCTCGGCCTCGTTCCTGGCGCGGCGGACATACTTCTTGATGTCGCGCCGGGTCTTCTTCCCCGCCTGGGGGGCGAAGAGAAGTGCCGCTCCTGCCCCCAGGATGCCGCCGGCGATCAGCATGAGCGCGCCAACCGTCATGGTGTTGTTCTTTTCTTCGGACATGGACACTCCCTCCTTTTTTCCGCTCTCGCTTCCCATACTAAAAGAGTACCGCAAAAAATCACTTCGTCGAGCCGGCTTCGGCCCGAAGTCCCTCCAGCACCGCCCGCACCTCATCCACGGTCTCCTTCGCCTGGGGAGATTTCTCTTTCTTCAGGTAGAGCTCCAGGTACTTGATGGCATCCTGGACCCGCTCGTTATCCATGTAGAGACTGCCGAGGGTGAGGTACGACATGGTGAAACCGGGGTCGAGGCGGACCGCTGCCAGGCACTCCCGCTCGGCGTCGTCGTACTCTTCCAGGTCATAGTAGAGCTCGCCGAGGTTGAAATGGGCCGCGGCATCCTCCGGGTCGAGCTCCACTCCCTTGCGGAAGGCCTCGATCGCCTTCTCCCGCTCCCCCAGGCCGTAGTAGGCGTCGCCAAGACCGTTGTAGGCGAAGACATTGCCGGGATCGAGCTCCAGGGCCTTCTCGAACGCCTTGACCGCCTCGGTGGTCCGCTCCAGGCTGTTGTAGACGAGCCCCATGTTCACGTAGGCATCGGATTCGGCGGGATCGAGCTCCAGCACCTTCCGGTAATGCTGCAGGGCATCCTTGTGACGCCCCATCTCGAAGTAGATGTCGCCCAGGGCCGTGAGGGCGTCCTTGTCGGCGGGGGCCATCTTCAATCCCTTCTCGTACCAGCCGGCGGCCTCATCGAGCTTTCCGTCCTCGGCCAGGGCCTCGCCGAGGTAAAAGCAGCACTCGGGGTTCTCCGGGTCGTTTTCGAGGCATGCCCTGAACTGGGCAGCCGCGGCTGCGTAGTCTCCCGCCTCCGCCAAACCGATCCCCTTTGCCAGCATGTCGTTGTCGGCCATCGCTTCCCCCATCTTGTTTTATTTTGCGGGAAACTATACCAGAAAGATTGGCGCCCCGCCACCTTCGGCCGCCCCGCAGGGAGAAAAATCCGGCCAGAACGGGCTTTCAATTAAGCGGTTGATGCACTATAATGAGCACATTTTACGCAAAGGGCACCCGACCATGGCTGAGACCCACCCGGAGACAACCGGCCTGCGGATTCTGGAGGATATCAGCACCCTCATCCTCCGCTCCCACGATATCCACGAAACCCTCGACAACATCGTCCATCTCGTCGCCCGCCGGCTCGGCACCGACGTCTGCTCCATCTACCTGCTGGAGGAAGACGGCGAGACGCTGCGCCTGGCGGCCACCCGCGGACTTTCCAAGCAGTCGGTCGGCAAGACCTCCATGAAGGTCTCGGAGGGGCTCTCCGGCCTCGTCATAGAGCAGAGAGGGGTGGTCGCCACCGACAACGCGCCGCTCCACCCCCGCTACAAGTACTTTCCCGAGACCCGCGAAGAGCAGTTCCACTCGTTTCTCGGCGTGCCGCTCATGCAGCGGGAGACCCCCATCGGCGTCATCGTCATCCAGACGCGGGAGCCGCGCACCTTCAGCCAGGAGGAGGTGAGCACCCTCACCACCATCGCCTACCAGATATCGAGCATCGTCATCAACGCCAAGCTCCTCGACTCCATCCGCCAGCAGGAGGACGAGCGGGCGCGGCTCGAAGCGGAGCTGGAGAAACTGAAGGCCATCGGCACCCAGCCGGCGGGAAAAACGGAGCGCCCGGGCCGAAAGGGGAAACGGTCGGTCATGCTCCTCGGCACGGCGGTCTCCACGGGATTTTCCCTCGGCAGGGTCGCCATCATCGGCCGTAGGCCGAGCAGCGACAGCATCGAGGTCGCCAAGGTCCGGCCGCGGACCGAGGAGCGGCGCCGTTTTCTCCTGGCCCTCGAAAAGGCGAAGATCGAGACCCTCTACATGGAGAAGCGGGTGGCCGACATCCTCTCCAAGGAAGATGCCGCCATCTTCCACACCCACCTCATGATCCTGGAGGACCGGGGGTTCATCAGCCGTGTCCTCGACCTGATCGATAAGGACTACGGTGCGACGCGGGCCGTGAACGAGGCCGTCGCCCACTACGTGAACGCCTTCTCCCAGATGGAGGACCCCTATCTCCGGGAGCGCTCCGCCGACATGGAGGATATCCGGCGGCGGATCATCGACTGCCTCGACGGTTCGGGACGGGCACGGCTGACGCTGCGCGAGAAGCGGGTACTGGCGGCCCACGAGATCCTCCCGTCGGACATGGCGACCCTCGACCTCGACAAGGTGATCGGCATCGTCACCGAGAAGGGGGACGTGAACTCCCACGGCGCCATCATGGCCAGGTCCCTCGGCATTCCGGCCATCGTCGGGGTGGAGGGGCTGCTGCAGAACCTGGGGCTCAAGGACGAGGTGATCGTCGACGGCAACTCGGGGCACGTCTACATCAACCCCGGCGCCAAGGTGAAGGGGGAGTACGAACGGCTGGAAGCGGACTTCAGCAGCAAGCGCCGCGAACTGGAGGGACTGCGGGACGAACCGGCGACGACCCGCGACGGGGTAACGGTGGCCCTGCGGGCCAACATCGGGCTTCTGAGCGACGTCAGGATCGCACTGGCCAACGGTGCCGAGGGGGTCGGGCTCTACCGCTCCGAGTTCCCCTACATGGCGCGTTCCACCTTCCCGACCCGCGACGAGCTCTTTGCCTCCTACCGCAAGATCCTCGAAGGATTCGCGCCGCACCCGGTCACCATCCGCACCCTCGACATCGGCGGCGACAAGACCCTCCCCTACTTTCCGCACCCCCGGGAGGACAACCCGTTCATGGGGTGGCGCTCCATCAGGGTCTCCCTCGAACGGGAGGACATCTTCCGGGTGCAGCTCGCCGGCGTCCTCATGGCCTCCCCCTACGGCAGGGTGTCGCTCATGTTCCCGATGGTGTCGAGCATCGCGGAGATCTGGCAGATCAGAAAGATTTTCGGCGAGGTGCAGGAAGAGCTTGCGCGGGAGGAGATCCCCTTCGATCCGGCGATGCGCCTCGGGATCATGGTGGAACTCCCCGCGGCGGTGCAGACCGCCCACATCCTGGTCAGGGAGGTCGACTACTTCAGCATCGGCACCAACGACCTGATCCAGTACACCATGGCCGCCGACCGCAACAACCCAAAGGTCCGCAAGTATTACGACCCCCACCAGCCGGCGGTGCTCCACTCCATCAAGCGGGTGGCCGACGTGGCCAGGGAGGCGGGAAAGCCGGTCTCCATCTGCGGCGAGATGGCGGCCGACCCGGTCAACGCCGTTCTCCTGCTGGGGATGGGGATCAGGGAATTCAGCCTCTCGGCCCCTTCGATCCCGGTAGTGAAACAGGCGATCCGGTCGGTCTCCGCGACGGAGGCCGAAGCGATCGCCGGCCAGGTCCTGGCCTTGGAGAGCTCGGGCGCCGTCCGCAGCCATCTCGCAAAGGTCCGGGAACAGCTGGCGCTGTAGCCCCCCTCACTCCTCACTCCTCACCCGCGTCCTGGCATCACATCTCCGCATGGGCCTCCGGGTCCATGGGGTTCATCCGGACCGCCAGGGAGAAGAGATACGGATAATCGGTCCTCAGGTGGGTCAGGTAAACGATCCACTCGCGGAGCAGATGGGTGAACGCCCGCTTGATGTCGCCGGAGAGATGGTCGAGGTCGGACTGGGAGAGCCCCGTCAGGGTGGCGCGGGCCCCCAGCTCGTCCGCCAGGTGAAAGACCGCCCAGAGGAGATCGGTGAACTCGTCGTGCTCCAGCAGGTTCGGGTTCTCCAGGAGCCGGAGCATGAACTCCCGCCTGGCGGCGAGAAAGTTCTTCAGATATCCCAGGTCCCCCATCCTGCTGTCGAGGCGCGACTCGTACGCGGCAACGAAGGAGGCCGCCCGGCGGAAATCCCCCTCCCCCCACTGGGGCGTCACCCGAAGCATCTCCTCCAGCTCGTCCGGCTCCACGAGGAAATCGGACAGATTGCGGATCAGCTCGCTCCCCACCTCGCTGAAGAAGACCCCGATCACCATATTGAGCTTCTGGCGCAGCGAGATCCGCTCCCGTTCCTTGATGACCCGCTCGATCATCAGCGTCACGAAGAGGACGTAGACCGGCAGGAAGGCGAAATTGCCGAGAAACCCGGTGAAGACCTCCTCCCCCTTGCCGAGGACGAGGTAGTCGACCCCGTAGAGAAGGAGGGAGACGATCAGGAGGAGAAAGGCGATGTGGCGCGTGCGCAGATAGCGGTTCATGATGGTTCCTGATTTACGTAGCCCGCAAGGCCTCCACGATGTTCATCCGCGCCGCCCGGAAGGCCGGCAGGAGCCCGCCGACGAACCCCATGGCGAGGGCGAAGAGGAGACACTTCCCCACGATGGCGGAGGTCAGGGTGAAGGTGAAGGCGAGCTCCGAGAAGGTCTGCCAGTTCATGGTGGAGATGGTGATGAGCTGCATGAACGAGGCGAAGAAGAGCCCCACCACCCCGCCAAGGAGCCCGAGGAAGAGCGACTCCAGGATGAAGGCGGCAAGGATGCTCCCCTTGCGGAAGCCAAGGGCCCGCAGGGTGCCGATCTCGGTCACCCGGTTGGCCACGGCGGCATACATGGTGATCATGGCGCCGATGACCGCCCCGAGGGAGAAGATGATCGTCAGGGTCACCCCGAGGATCCGGAGGAACTTCGCCATCGCCTCCGACTGGTCGGCGTAGAAGCGGATCTCCCGTTTCACCTCCAGGGTGAGCCGCGGGTCCGACTCGATCCGGGCCTTCACCCGCTCGAACTCCGCGGGGTCCCGCAGCTTGAAGACGATGGAGGAGTAGACCGGCCGCCGGAACGCCTGCATCAGCTGATCCACATCCCCCCAGATCTCCGACGAGAAGCCGGTGTTACCGGCGTCGAAGATCCCGACCACGGTCCAGTCCCGCATCCCGAAGCGGACCGTCTCCCCGATCCCGCCCCCCTGGAACCGCTTGGCGATGTTCGCCCCGGCGATGATCTCCGCCGACCCCGGCCGGGGCATCCGCCCCTCCCGGAGCCGCACCTGGGGGCGAAGCAGGAGCGACGCCGGCGCGACCCCCCTGATGACAACGTTGGACGGCTTGCCGCTCCCCCGCTTCGGAAGGCTGATCAGCACAACCAGCTCCTTGGCCGCGAGCCGCTCCCCCCCCGCCATCGCCACCTCGGGCTGGGTCTCCACCACCGCCGCCTGGGAGCGGTCGATGCCGCTCTGGACCTCGGTCTGGGCCGACTTGCGGATCACCACCACGTTGTCGTAGGAGCCGGTGTCGACCAGGGTCTTGCGCAGCCCCTCCGCCAGCATGAGGGTCGCCGCGAAGACGAAGACCACGAGCGCCATCCCCGAGGCGGTGAGGACCGTAGTCAGGCGCCGGGTCCAGAGGTTGCGGAAGCTGTAGTAGTACGGGATCCCCATCAGCCGATCCTCCGGAGCCCTTCGGCGATCCGGATCGTCGAGCCGCGCCAGGTGGGAAAGATCCCCGCCACAAGCCCCACCGTCACCGCCGCCGCCAGGTCGAGCCAGATGGTGAGGGGGGAGACGTTGAAGACCGGGAAGAACTGGGAGAGCTCCGTCTCGATCCAGTGGGCCGCGGGGAAGGTGAGGAGAACCCCCAGCACCCCGCCGGCCAGGGAGATGACGAGCGACTCGCCGAAGACCACCCCGCCGATGTGGTGGGCGCCGAAGCCGAGGGTCTTGAGGGTGGCATACTCGGCGATCCGCTCCCGGGCGGTCATGGCCATGGTGTTGGCCGCCACCACCATGATGATGACGATCACCACGTAGGAGACGATCTTGATGGCGATCATGATCGCCTCGGTCATGGAGACGAAGC
>JAJZUC010000050.1 GCA_021847245.1 Deltaproteobacteria bacterium
GTTGCCCCGGTACCGCAGCACGCAGCGGTTGAATTCGTAGCGGGGCGCATTTTGAAGAATTTGTGCAAAGACCGTTTCGCCTGATTCCATACCACCTCCCTGGAGGGGGGCAGTATAAAATCAGGGGTTGGCGATCAAAAATAAATAGGAAAATCTTAATAATTGTCGGTTTTACTCGCTATTACTACAGGTTAGAGTAGGCTGACGAAAATTTTACCGGACAGTAGTGACCTCCCTTATTGTGATTAATCTTCTTTTCAATCGGGTAGCCGTGCATCATCGGCGGTTGACAAAAGAAGACTGCTTTGCGGGGTCCCTTGTTGCAGGGGTGGCGTGATGCCCCCCTCAAACAAGCCGTCCTTGACGGTTCCGGTCTATCACCTTCGTATCCCTAACCTTGCGTTTGACCAACAGCTATTGTCTCTCTAAAATTTCCACCAACCTCACCATCGCCAACGTATCCTGCCGGCAATACTCCAACAGCGCCTGCCGCAATTCAGCCAACTCCTCTGGCCTATCAACCAGCGCACACATCTCATGGTATGCCTCCATGGCCTCACCACCATCGCTGATGGTCATCCCCTCGTAACTCATCCCTTTGACAAAGGCCGGCAATACCTGCTTGATGGAATGGGACCCCCGCTGTTTCCAGGAATAGATCATCCTTTGCTGGAATGGCTCGATGAGATCGACGACATTGTCAATAATCGCCTGAATCTTCTTCCTGTAGCGCGGGAAATGCTCAGCCAACTCCTTTAGTCTGCCAATTTCGAATGCCTTGTAATAGGCGAGGATGCAGGAACCCTCCGGAATATCGGCCAGAAGCCTTTCGATGAATTCCTCCCGGGGGTCAGTGGCCGGCGCCGTCAGAAACTCGCGATGATACAGCTTGCCGTTTTGTCTCTTCTGGTAATGGAGCGAATACTGGAACGGCACCTGCTGATAGGGTCGGAGCCCGTCGTAGGGAGGGACGGGAGATTGGAAGGTTTCAAAATCGAGGAAACAGAGGGGATACCAGAGTTGGTCCAGGAACTTCCGCAGCCTCTCCCTGTCCACAATGACCTTTTTCTTCGCAGCCGCTTCGGCCTGTTGCCGCTGTTTTCCCTTCAGAAGGTCCAGCGGGACGTCTTTCAGGGACACCATGCCGTTGCGATAGAGTTCGAACTGGTCCACGCCTTTGCCCGCCAGATCGAATACCGAGTTTTCCGGGATGTGCTGCCAGCAGTGCTCGCCGAAATCGCACTCATAGGGGATTGAGCAGTGGGGGCCGATGTCGATCTTCGGCGGCTTCTTGCCGGAGAGCATCTTCCGCTGGGCGGCGATCTCCTTCGCAATCTCCGCCTGCTGGGCCTTCGCTTCCTTCGTTACGTCCACCACGGTGAAGAGCTGGGCAAGATCCAGGTCTCCCCTGCGCACATACTCGCTGTTGAGATGCACAACAAACACCCTGGTCACGGGTATGCCGGCGCCGGTCAGGACAAAATACTGGAGGGCGGCATCATGTTCATGCACCTCTTTCAGCGCGGTGCCCGACTTCACTTCGTAAATCTGCCATCCCTTGGCAACCTTGCGGAGGATGTCCACCTTGACGGTGATGCCGTCGTGTTCGAAAGAAGCCTCATAAATGACCCTTTTGCCGGACGCGACGGCATCGGAGGTCTGCTTGAACTGGATGGCGAAGTCGTCTTTCACATAGGGGACCAGTTCGCCGCCGGGGAAGAGGTCACGAGCCAGTTCGCCGACCTGGTTGCCGGCGGCGAAACGCGCCTTGGCATCAGTGGTCAGCTCGTCTCTTAATTCGGGGCGGTGCTTCTCGAAATAGAGGGCCTTGCGGCATTGCAGGCCACGGATGTACAGGGATTTGCTGAGGGAATGGATCGGGCTCTTCGGGCGTGGAGGCATCTGGCGTTCCCTTCCTGCCGACGTCGGTATACTTTTCTCATCGGCTTGCGTGTTGAGTTCTTTAATGGGCTTTTCCTGAAACAGCTGTTCGATAAACGTGCATCACAACCGCAATGGAGCTACTTTCTGCTGTCGAGGCCGGCTGAGTCGCACATCGATGTCGATGGCGTTCTGATGCCAGACCTTGATGTCGCTCCATATCATGCCTATTCTCCCCATATGCTTGAAAGGAATACGGAGGTGATCGTACAGCTCATGGAACGTCGCACAGTGGCGGACCTGGCAAACTGGGTTATCAGTCAGTGCGTAACAGTCGTTATGGTCTTGATCGTCGCCAATGCCGTAATAATCCGGATCAGCCGCCTCTGCGGCGGTTATCTTCCCGCGGAGTGAATCTTTTATTGTACAGATGAGGCTTGTGTCCCTATCCCAGTCGTCCTTACTGGCGGCCTGGTTATCGGAGAAAGGGTCATCCTCCTGAAGGTAGAAGTAAATCTCTGTTTCAATCTCATAATCGGTTAGAAAAGGATCTCCCGAACGCAGCCGCTGCTCCATCTCTTCTGTTAGGCGGACACATTCGTCCCGGAAGCTCTTTTCCCACCCGGCAAGCAATTCGTTCAGAGCCAAAGCGGCGCGGATCTCTTCCGGCGCCAGCTCCGCACGACAATCCTTGTAATACTCGGCGCAGGCCAGCAGCACCCGGCGGGTCACGTCACACTCAACCCGTTTTTCCAGCCGGAGGTCTTTGTAGTAAATCGTGCAGCCGGAGACCTCCGCGGGAACGATCCCTTCCCAAAGACCATGCTGGTCATTGTCGGTGACGCTTCGCTCGATCGCATCAATATCGGCGGGGCAGACCATCCGCTTCAGGTCCAGCGGGAGGTAATATTTGTGAATATAGCGGCCGTCTGCCCAAGGTTCTTGATAACGTACCGAAAAAGGTGGGCTCATAAATTTCTCTCCTGTTGATCTTCCACCGAGACTCTTTCCGGGAAGCCTTCGCCCATTGCCTTGTCTTCCTACCGAAACCGCCGATTCTGTTCGAAACAGACGGTAAGCCGTAAAAGAACAAACGGGCTTTTCCTGAAGCAGCCTCTGTGGTAAACGTACATCACAAGCGCGACAGATATTGTCGCGGCAATAGAGTACATTCACAGGCAAGGAGGGACATCCCATGGACAAGCTCCACCGCCAATGGCTCATGCTCACCCAGATTCCCGTTTCCCCGCGAAAGATCGACTGCGCCACCATGGAAGAGCATCTGCGGGAAGTGGGCTACCAGGTGAGCCGGCGCACGATCCAGCGGGACCTGATGAAGCTTGCCGCGTCGAAGGTTTTTCCCCTCATCTATGACGACAACTCCACCCCTTACGGCTGGTCGTGGGCAAGGGACGGAGCGCTCTTCAACATCCCCTCCATGGGACCTCACACAGCATTGACTTTTCTCCTGGGGGAGAGGTATCTCGCCGGCATGCTCCCGCCATCGACCCGCGCGTCGTTGCGGCCCTACGTCGAAAACGCCGGCAAGGTGCTCGACAAGCTGAGCGGCACCGAGCTGCGCACCTGGCCGAAGAAGGTGCGCGTCACCCCCAGGAATTTCCAGCTGCAGCCGCCGGAGTTCAGGGAGGATGTCCTGGAGGCGGTCTTTGAGGCGGTGCTCAGGGAGCGCAAGCTCGCCCTGCGTTATCGCCGCCGCGGTGACAACACTCCGCGGGAGTATCCCGAGGTGAATCCGTTGGGGCTGGTCTTCGTCGACAACCTGATCTATCTGGTCTGCACCGTGGGGAACCACGACACTCCGCTCCAGTTCCTGCTGCACCGGATGGAAGAGGCGACTATGCTGCCGGTCGGCGCGACCATCCCGGCAGGTTTCACCCTGAAGGGCTATCTGGACAAAGGCGAGTTCAGCTACCCGACCGGCGAGGGGACCATCCGGCTCAAGGCGCTCTTCGACAGGGAAGAGGCGGTGTATCTTTTCGAGACGAGGTTCCCGGGAGAGATCAAGTTGGAGGAAACATCGGACGGGATGGTTCTTCTGGAGGCGGAGGTGGAAGACAGCTACCAGCTGCGCCGGTGGCTGATGGGATTCGGGGATGGGGTTGAAATTCTGGAGCCGCAGGCGTTGCGGGACGACTTCCGGGAGATGGCCGCAAACCTGCGCCGGATTTACAAACGGCGCTGAAGGAGCGGCCTCTCGTTCTGGGTAGACTTGCGCTTCCCCCAGGCCATCGGAATCCCGATACTCGTGCCAACGTAACTCCTGCACGATCCAATTCGCCACATAAGATAAGAAAAGCGGGCACCCACTTCCGGGAGTGCCCGCTTTTCTTGTGCATCAGTCTGTGATTTTGCTTACGCCAGCACGATCACCAGGTCTTCCTTCTCCACCTTGTCCCCTTCCTTGAACTTCACCTCGGCGATGGTGCCGTCTTCCTTCGCCTTGATGTTGGTCTCCATCTTCATCGCTTCGGTGACCATGAGGACGTCACCGGCCTTGACCTCGTCGCCGGCCTTCACGTTCAGCTTCAGGACCTTCCCCGGCATCGGGGCGCCGATGTGCTTGGCGTTCCCCTTGTCGGCCTTCTCGCGCACCGCTTCCTCGGTCTGGACCGACTGGTCGCGGACCACGACGCTGCGGGCGTTGCCGTTCAGCTCGAAGAAGATGTGCCGGGTGCCGTCGGGGTGGACCTTGCCGATGGCGTTCAGCTTGATGATGAGGGTCTTCCCCGGCTCGATGTCGATGGAGGTCTCCTGCCCCGGCTCCAGGCCGTAGAAGAAGATCGGGGTCGGGATGACCGAGGTGTCGGAGTACTCCTGACGGTGCCGGTCGAATTCCGGGTAGACGTGGGGATAGAGGATGTAGCTCATGAGCGCCTTGTCGTCCACCGGGTGCCCCACCTTCTCCTCCACCTTGAGCCGCTCCTCCTCGAAGTCGACCGGTTCCAGGAGCTCGCCGGGGCGGCAGGTGATCGGCTCCTCCCCCTTCAGGATGATCTTCTGGAGCTCCGCGGGCCACCCCTGGTACGGCTGCCCCAGCATCCCCTTGAACATCCCGACCACCGATTCGGGGAAGGTGAGCTCGTCCCCCTTGGTGAAGACGTCGTCCACGTCCAGGTTGTTCTTCACCAGGAACATCGCCATGTCCCCCACCACCTTGGAGGAGGGGGTCACCTTCACGATGTCGCCGAAGAGGAGATTCACCTTGTGATACATCTCCTTGCACTCCTCCCAGCGGTCCAGAAGGCCGAGCCCCGCCACCTGGGGCTTGTAGTTGGAGTACTGGCCGCCGGGGATCTCGTGGTGGTAGACCTCGGCGGTGCCGTTTTTCAGCCCCGACTCGAAGGGGGCGTAGTAGTCGCGCACCGTCTCCCAGTAGTTGGCCAGCTTCTGGAGCCCCTCCTCGTCGAGCTGCGGGTCCCACTCGGTCCCCCTGAGGGCCGCCACGAGGGCGTTCAGGTTCGGCTGGGCGGTGAGCCCGGAGAGCGACGAGAGGGCCGCGTCGACGATGTCGACCCCCGCCTGGCAGGCCATCAGCAGCGTGGCGCTGCCGTTGGAGGAGGTGTCGTGGGTGTGGAGGTGGACCGGGATGCCGATCTCCTCCTTGAGGGCCTTGACGAGTTTATAGGCGGCGAACGGTTTCAGGAGCCCCGCCATGTCCTTGATGGCGAGGATGTGGGCCCCCATCTGCTCCAGCTCCTTCGCCATGTTCACGTAGTAGGAGAGCGGGTACTTGTCGCGGGTCGGATCGGTGATGTCGCCGGTGTAGCAGATGGCCGCCTCGCAGATCTTGCCGCTTCTGCGCACCGCCTCCATGGCGACGGCCATACCGCGGGTCCAGTTGAGGGAGTCGAAGACCCGGAAGATGTCGATGCCGCTGGCAGCCGCTTCCTCCACGAAGCGCTGCACCACGTTGTCCGGGTAGTTGGTGTAGCCGACGGCGTTGGAACCCCGCAGCAGCATCTGGAAGAGGATGTTGGGGATCGCCTCGGAGAGCTTGTGGAGCCGCTGCCACGGGTCCTCCTTCAGGAAGCGCATGGAGACGTCGAAGGTGGCGCCCCCCCAGCACTCAAGAGAGAAGAGCCCGGCCCCGAGATAGGAGGTCGGCTCGGCGATCTTCAGCAGATCGTAAGTCCGGACACGGGTGGCCAGGTTCGACTGGTGGGCATCGCGCATGGTGGTATCGGTGAGCAGCAGCTTCTTCTGCTCCAGGATCCACTTGGAGAGCCCCTCGGCGCCTAGCTTCATGAGGAGATCGCGGCTTCCGGCGGGACGGGGTTTCGTGGCGTCCACCTCCGGCACCCGGGCCTCCAGGAGCTCCGCCGACTTGAGAGGCTTGGCGATCCCCGGCGAGCCGTTGACTATGACCTCGCCAAGGAAGCTGAGGACCTTCGTTGCCCGGTCCTTCTTCTCGACAATCTGGAGGAGCTCGGGGTGTTTCTCGATGAAGGAGGTGTCGCATTTCCCCCCCAGGAAGACCGGGTGGGTAATGACGTTCTCCAGGAAGCCGATGTTGGTCTTCACCCCCCGGACCCGGAACTCCTGGAGGGAGCGGTTCATGATGTGGGCCGCCTCCTCGAAGGTGAGCCCCCAGGAGGTGACCTTCACCAGGAGCGAGTCGTAGTGCGGCGTGATGACCGAACCGGTGAAGGCGTTGCCGGCATCGAGCCGCACCCCGAAGCCGGCCGAGGAGCGGTAGGTGGTGATGGTGCCGAAGTCCGGGGCGAAATTATTGTTCGGATCCTCGGTGGTGATCCGGCACTGGATGGCGAAGCCCCGCATGGCGATGGCCGTCTGGTCCGGAATGTTGATGGGGGGATCGGAGAGCTTCTTCCCCTCGGCCACGAGGATCTGGGCCTGGACGAGGTTGCGGCCGGTGATCATCTCGGTCACCGTGTGCTCCACCTGGATGCGGGGGTTCATCTCGATGAAGTAGAAGTTTCCCTCCTGGTCGAGGAGGAATTCGACGGTGCCGGCGTTGCGGTAGCCCACCTGGCCGGCGATTTTCAGGGCCGCGGAGCAGATCTCCTCGCGGGCCTCCCAGGTAAGGCAGAGCGCCGGGGCGAACTCCACCACCTTCTGGTGGCGGCGCTGGATGGAGCAGTCGCGCTCGAAGAAGTGGACCAGGTTGCCGTGCATGTCGCCCAGGACCTGCACCTCGATGTGCTTGGGGTTCTCGATGTAGCGCTCCAGGAAGACCGCCGGGTTGCCGAAGGCCGCCTTCGCCTCGCTTCTGGCCGCCACGAGCCCCTCCAGGAGCTCCTTCTTGCTGCGGGCCACCCGCATGCCGCGCCCGCCGCCGCCGGCCGCCGCCTTGATGATGATGGGGTAGCCGTAGTTCTTGGCGAAGATGAGGGCCTCCTCCTCGTGCTCGATGGGGTCCTCGGTGCCGGGGACGGTGGGAACACCGGCGGCCATGGCCACCTTGCGGGCCGCCACCTTGTCCCCCAGGGCCCGCTGCATCCCGGCCGTGGGGCCGATGAAGGCGATGCCGGCCGCTTCGCACTTCTCGGCGAACTCGGCATTCTCCGACAGGAAACCGTAACCGGGATGGATGGCGTCCACATCATGCTGCTTTGCAATGGCGATGATCTCGTCGATGCCGAGGTAGGCATCGATGGGGCTCTTCCCCTTCCCCACCAGATACGCCTCGTCGGCCTTGTAGCGGTGAAGGGAGAGCTTATCCTCTTCCGAATAGATGGCCACGGTGCTGATGCCGAGCTCCGTACAGGCGCGGAAGATCCGGATTGCGATCTCCCCCCGGTTTGCCGCCATCACTTTTCTGAACGTCCTTTTTTCCATCCCTGCCTCCCTTTCTTCTGTTTTACCAATAATAAAACAAATACAAGCACATTAAACTTTAGCGCCGCTAAATTTGTTTCGTTATTATAAATAGTTACAACGCAATTACCCTGCTGGATAAAACCAGATAGCATCTTTCCTGTCAACAATAAACTTGCGTTTTACAATTTTCCGACCTCTGTGGCCACGACAGATTTTTATTTAACAATCTGCCAGAGAGGTGGTACCATTTAAAATGTTTTTACTCAAGGAAAGGAGATCACATGCACTTAAGAACCAGACTCTGTACGCACCTTGTTTCTGCCGCGTCACTCGTAGCACTCGCCCTCCCCGGCGTTGCGCCGGCCCAGGAGAAAGCCCCCGCCCCGCAGGCGGAAAAAGCAGCGGAGGCGCCAGCCCCGACCACGGTAGTGGCCAGGGTCAACGGCGTCGACATCACCCGCGCCGATCTGGAGCGGGCGAAGAAGGTCCTTCTCTCCCAGAACCGGATGGCAATGCAGCCGATGAACGCCGAGATGACCAAGCGGGTTGAAGAAGCCGCCCTTCAGCAGCTCATCGCCAAAGAACTCCTCTATCAGGCCGGCCGCAAGCTCGAGATCAAGGATCTGGACAAACAGGTCCAGGAACGGGTCGCCCAGAGCAAGGCCCGGTTCCCCTCCCCCGCCGAGTACGAGAAAACCCTCAAAGAGATGGACATGACCGACAAGGATGTCGAGACCTTCTCCCGCGAGGACCTGGTGATCGGCAACCTGGTGGAGAAGGAGATCGCCTCCAAGGTCACCGTCTCCGAGGCGGACGCGAAGAAGTTCTACGACGAGAACATCGACCGCTTCAAACAGCCCGAAACCGTCCGCGCGAGCCACATCCTGGTCGGGGTCGACGCCAAGGCGACCCCGGAAGAGAAGAACAAGGCGAGGGAGAAGGCCGAGGCGATCCTCAAGAAGCTGAAAGAGGGGGCCGACTTTGCCGAAACGGCCAAGAAGGAATCATCCTGCCCCAGTTCGGCCCAGGGGGGCGATCTGGGGGTCTTCGGCAAGGGGCAGATGGTCCCGCCGTTCGAGAAGGCCGCCTTCGCCCTGAAACCGGGAGAGATGAGCGGCGTGGTGGAGACCCAGTTCGGCTACCACATCATCAAGCTCACCGAGAAGCATGATCCCCAGACCACCAAGTTCGAGGAGGTGAAGGACCGGATCATGCAGTACCTGAAAGGGCAGCAGGTCCAGAAGGGGATCGGCGAGTACGTGGAGAACCTGAAGAAGAAGGGAAAGATCGAGATCGTCGCCAAGTAGAGCCCACAGCAGCAACGCACCCAAGGCCCGCCGTTTTTTGGCGGGCCTTTTTTTGTCACCCGTTCTTCTCCCCGGTACGTTCCAGGAACATCTTGATGAGGTCGATCGGCACCGGGAAGATGGTGGTCGAGTTCTTCTCCGCCGCGATCTCGGTCAGGGTCTGGAGATAGCGGAGCTGGAGGGAGCTCGGCTGCTCCGCCAGCACCTTTGCCGCCTCGGCCAGCTTGGTCGAAGCCTGGAGCTCGCCGTCGGCGTGGATGACCTTGGCGCGACGCTCCCGCTCGGCCTCGGCCTGCCTGGCGATGGCCCGCAGCATCTCCTGGGGGAGGTCGATGTTCTTCACCTCCACCGCCGTCACCTTCACCCCCCAGGGGCCGGTATGGCGGTCGAGGATCTCCTGGAGTTCCTTGTTGATCTTCTCGCGGTTCGCCAACAGCTCGTCCAGCTCCACCTGGCCGAGGACGCTCCGCAGCGTCGTCTGGGAGAGCTGGCTCGTGGCGTAGAGGTAGTTCTCCACCTCCACGATCGCCTTCTCCGGCCCCATGACCCGGAAGTAGATAACCGCCGAGACCTTCACCGTCACGTTATCGTGGGTGATGACGTCCTGGGGAGGAACATCCAGGGCCACGGTCCGCAGCGACACCCGGACGAGCCGGTCGATGCCGGGGATGATGAAGAACAGCCCCGGCCCCCGCACCCCGGCGAGCCGCCCCAAGCGGAAGAGGACTCCCCGCTCGTACTCGGGAAGGATGCGGATGGCACTGGCCGCGAACATGATGAGGAGTATGACGAGAAAGACCACCGGCACGTAGTTGAAGATGTCGAACATGGAAATACCTCCTTTAAATCCGGGACCGGGGACCGGGGACCGGGAAAAACAGTTTCAACGGAGAACACAACACACAGCTTCCCCGAATGTTGTCGCAGGCTCTAAGGACTTTTCCCGGGCCCCGGTCACTGATCCCCGGTCCCGGCCTTTCTCACCTGCACCCTCATCCCTTCCACCGCCACCACCGTCACCCGCTCCCCCTCGGCGATCGGCTCGTCGCTCCGGGCGTCCCAGTATTCCCCGTGGATGAAGGCTCTCCCTTCGGGAGCGATGGCCGTCAGGGCCGTCCCCGTCTCCCCCACGAGTCCCTCTCTCCCGGTGGTGGGCTTCCGGCGGTGGGCCTTCACCGCCATGGTGACGGCGAAGACCGAGAAGGCGGAAACGGCCCCGACCGTCACCAGGATCACCTGCCACGACACCCGCAGGTACGGCTCGGGCGACTCGAACAGAAGCAACGATCCGAGCACCATGGCGATGACACCTCCGACCGTCAGCATCCCGTGGGAGACGATCTTGATCTCGGCGATGAAGAGGATGAGGGCGAGGAGAATGAGGAGGACCCCGGCATAGTTTACCGGCAGGGTCTGAAGGGCGAAGAACGCAAGGATCAGGGAGATGCCGCCGACAACCCCCGGGAGGATGACCCCGGGATTGGAGAGCTCGAAGAAGATCCCGAGGAAGCCGAGCATCAGGAGGACGTAGGCCACGTTCGGATTGCCGATGGCGTCGAGGATCCGCTCCCGCAACCCCATCGGCACCTCCCGCACCGTGGCCCCGGCCAGCGCAAGGGTGATGGTCCGCTCTCCCCGCACGATCCGCCGCCCGTCGAGTTTTCGGAGGAGATCGCCCCGGTCGGCGGCGATGAGGTCGATCACCTTTTCGGCCAGGGCCTTCTCGGCCGGCAGCGAGAGGCTCTCCCGCACCATCCGCTTCGCCACCTCGGCGTTTCTTCCGCGCCGAACCGCTATCCCCTCCACGTAGGCCTCGGCGTCATTCAGGATCTTCTCCTCCATGACCCGGTCCGGCTTTTCGCCGAGCGAAACCGGATGGGCCGCGCCGATGTTCGTCCCCGGCGCCATGGCACAGACATCGGCCGCCAGGGCGATGACCGCGCCGGCCGAGGCGGCCCGGGCACCGGAGGGGGTCACGAAGACCGCCACCGGCACGGGGCTGGCCATGACATCCTTCACGATCTCCCGCATGGCGCTGTCGAGCCCGCCGGGGGTATCCATCTCGACGAGGAAGAGGGTTTCGCCGTTGCGGGAGGCTTCGGCGAGGTTGCGCCCGAGGTACGACGCGGTAACCGGATTGATCGCCCCCCGCACGCCGACGACCCGCACGGTTGCCGCCGCGGCGCCATCCGCCGCACAGAGGGCGACCAGCAAGATCATCAGGATAATGGCGGGCCACAGGGTCTTGGTTGCGATCATGGGAAAAGTATACCCCTCCCCCCTGCTCCGTCAACGCGGGCTCCGCCGGAAAAACAAGAGGTTGCGGCGGAGAACGGGGGGGAGTATACTCCCTCTGTTTATTACGCCGGCTTCCCCGGCACAAGGACCCTCCACCATGACCCCGAAACGCAGAAACCTGATCATAGCCTCCGCCCTTCTGGCGCTGACGGCAATCATCGGCGCCGTCAGCACCATTCTCGTCGCCCGGCTCCACGAACTGGACACCTACAAGGGGGAGATCCTGGCCGAAGTCGAGAAAGCCCTGAACCGCAAGGTCACCTACGAGAAGGGGGAGGTCTCCATCGGCTTCGGTCCGGCCTTCAGCTTCACCCACGTGGTCATCAGGGAACGGGACGGCAGCACCGTCTTTGCCACCGCCGACCGGCTGAGCTTCCGGCTGGCACTGCTGCCGCTGCTGGAGAAGCGGGTGGTGGTCCGGAAGCTGGAGGTGGAGCGCCCATCGGCCCGGATAGTCCGCAACCCCGACGGCACATTCAACATCAGCGACCTGCTGGAGGAGAAAAAAGAAGCAGAAGCGGTAACGTTGCGCGTGAGGGGGATCCGGATCACCGGCGGCACCATCACCGTCGCCGACCGCGCCGCCGCCCCCGACGGGGTGGTGACGCTCCTCGAAAAAACCGACCTCGACATCGACCGCCTGGTCCGGGGGAAGAAAACCGACCTGGAGCTAGCCACCACCCTCGTGGAGGGTAAGAACCGAAGCCCCCTCTCGATTCGCGGCACCGTGAAACTCGCCCCCAGGGAGCGCTCGCTCGCCGAGTCACGCGTCGACGTGAAGGTGCATGCCCGCAACCTCGACGCAGGGCATTACTGGCCCTATTACGCCCGCTTCGTCCCCTTCCGCCGGCCCGCCGGCCGCCTCGACCTGGAGAGCCGTTTCGAGGGGAGTGCCGGTGACTTCACCTCCAGGGGGTCGCTCCGGATCGCGGGACTGCGGTTCGACTACCCCCGGGTTTTCCACGCCGTCCTCACCCCCCGGGAGCTGCAGCTCGCCTACGAGATGAAGCGCGATTCCCGCGAGGTCGACGTCTCTGCCGTCGACTTCCGGATGGACGGCCTCCATGTCAAGGGAAGCTGCGCCATCAAGGATATTAACACCCGCGACCCCCGGATCGTGGCGCGCACCACCATCGCCCCCTTTCGGCTGGAAAGGTTCTTCTGGTACATCCCCTTCGGCATCATCGCCGACGACACCTCGCAGTTCATCGAGCGCCACATAAAGGGAGGCACGTTCCGGGTCGACGACGGGAGGCTCGACGGCCGGGTGAGCCAGATCCTCCACATGGAGCGGGGGCAGAACTACAACATCCTGACGGTCAAGGCGAAAGCCCTCGACGGCGCCATCGTCGACATGGGGCGCGGCGTCCCGCTCTTCAGCGGCATCACGGGAGAGCTGGAGCTCGCCGGGAAAAACTTCACCCTCCGGAACATGTCGGGAAAGTTCGGCACCTCCCCCTTCACCCTGAACGGCATGATCGCCGACTACCCCCTCGATTCCCCCTCCAGCTACCCCTTTTCCGCCGTGATCACCCCCCAGCAGCCGGAGCTGGCATGGCTCACGGGACCGACTCAGGGCGCAAAGCTCCACCTGACGGGGGGATCCGTGCTTCGCCTCACCGGCGAGGGCTACACATCCGGCTACACCCTTGCGGGGGAATGGAACCTCGGGGGGGCCGCCTACAGCTTCACCGACGTCATCGCCAAGCCGGCGGGGCAGCCCAATACCCTGACGTTCAGGCTGGGGCTCGGCAAGGGGGCCGCCACCACCCTCTCGTGCCAGTACACGCTCCCTCCCCTAGCCCTGGGGCTTGGTGCACGGTTTCATCCCGGAAAGGGGACCCCCTACCAGCTCGAGCTCAGGAGCAACCCGTTCTCGATGGCCGCCGTGGCCCCCTTCGTCCCCCGGGCCCGCAAGTACCTCCCCCAGGGACGGATGCAGATAAACGCCCGGGGCGAGGGGGAAGCGGAATCCCTCGCCGACTTGAACTGGAGCGGCGATATCGCCCTTGCAGGGGGGGCGTTCAGGCCGACGGCTGACATGAAGCCCCTCTCCAACATCAACGGCAGCATCCGCTTCCGCGGCAAGTCCCTGGAGACCCCGCGCATGTCGATGCTGCTCGGCAACTCCCCGATCTCCGGCAAGGGGACGCTCACCGGCTTCGACAACCCGTCGTTCACCGTCGACTTTGCATCCCCCTCCCTCGACCTGGCCGATCTGGGCCTCAGGAGCCCCAGGGGAGAAGCGCGCATCCGGCAGCTCCAGGGGAACCTCTCCCTTCACGACGAAACCCTCCGGATCCGGGCACTCTCGGGAAGAGTGAACAACTCCGTCTTCTCCCTCAGGGGCACGGTCGCGGATATGCACAATCCTCGCACCGAGGTCACCCTCTCGGCGCCGTTTCTCGACGTCGGCGATGTGCTCCTGCTGGCCGGCCTGCGCCGCACCGGCCCAGGCGGCGGCACCGCCACCCCCCTCAGCATCAGGGCGTCGGTCAGCGCCGAGGCGGGGAGGTACGAGAATCTGCAGTTCAAAAAGCTTCAGACCGTCGCCATGTACGAGGATGGCATCCTCTACCTCCAGCCCCTCGAATTCGCCGCCTTCGGCGGCAAGGTCTCCGGCAGGGTCCGGGCCGATTTCGGCTCCAACGGCGAGCCCCGCTACCAGACCGCCCTCAAGGTGGAGAACGCCTCGGCGGAGCAACTTGTCCAGGACCTCAACCTGCGGCTGCGCAACGAGATCATCACCGGCACCCTGGCCCTCCAGGCTGACGTGACCGCCAAAGGGGATAACGTCGCCGCCCTGAAGAGAACCCTCCTCGGCAACGTTAAGCTCCATCTCCAGGAGGGCTCGCTGCGCAAATACTCGGTACTGTCGAAGATCTTCTCCATCCTCAACGTCTCCCAGCTCTTCAAGTTCCGGCTCCCGGACATGGTTTCGGGGGGGATGCCGTATAACGAGATTAACGCCACGTTCTCGATCCACGACGGGGTCATCGCCTCCAACGACCTTTTCATCGACAGCGAGGCGATGAACATCTCGGCCGTGGGAAAAATCGACATGGTCCGGGAAGAGATCGACGCCACCGTTGGTGTCCAGCCGCTGCAGACCGTCGACAAGGTGGTGAACCGGATACCGATCGTCGGCTGGATCCTTACCGGCAAGGACAAGAATTTCATAACGACCTATTTCGAGGCGAAGGGGAAATGGGACGACCCGGTCGTCACCGCCATCCCGGTCAAATCCATGGCTCGGGGAGTCTTCGACATCTTCAAGCGGGTTTTCCAGCTTCCGGCCAAGCTTTTTACCGATACCGGCGAGGTGATCCTGGGGAAATAGCCCCTTTTTTGCTGTTGTAAAAGATTCGGGACCTATGATAAGTTTCCGTTTTGTAGAAACCCCAGACAGGAGGATACAGGTGAAAAAGACAGTATTGGTTGCTCTTGCAGTCGTTTCCCTTGCCGCCGCAGGGTGCAAGGAGAAGCCGCAGTCCCCGGAAACTCCGGCAGCACCCCAGAGCGGCATGCCGGCTCAAGGCCAGATGCCCAATGACGCGACCCATGGTGGCGGCAATCCGCACGCAGGTCTGAAGTCCCAGGAGATTCCCGCCGGCGCCGGCCACAAGGGAAAGGTTCTCTCCACGATGGACGCTGCCGGTTACACCTACCTGGAAGTCGAGGAAAACGGTCAGAAGCTGTGGGTCGCCGTTATGCAGACCAAGGTGAAGGTGGGCGATCAGGTCGAGTTCCCCGACTCTCCCCCGATGGTCAACTTCCACAGCAAGACCCTCAACCGCACCTTCGACAAGATCATTTTCGCCCCGGGCCTGCGGATCGCAGGGAAGTAAGGACCGGCACAGCGGCAAAAAAGGCGGCATCCACACGGGTGCCGCCTTTTTCATCCCTTCCCCCCGAGCTTCTTCAACCGGTCCCGAATCTCTCCGTCATGGGGGTCCAGCTCCCGGGCACGTTCGTAGTGACGTCTCGCCCCCTTGCGGTCCCCCACCATCACGAGCAAATCCCCCAACGCCAGATGGGCCGGGAGATGGGCCGGCACGATCGTCAGTGCCCGCCGGAACATCCTCACTGCCTGTTCAACCCTCCCCTCCCCGCCGTAGAGCCCCCCGAGGGCAAGCCACCCCCATGGATTCCCGGGCTGCCGTTCCGTGATCTCCCGGTAGACACTCTCGGCGGAACCGAAATCGCCCTGCTCCTCATGCCATTCTCCTTCCGCCAGCGCGGTGGTGTGGCAATAACCGAGGATTTGCCGCTGCCGGCCGAAATCCGCCGGACCGAACCGGGCCCGGCGGCCAACCCGGTCGAGGGCGCGAAGGAGCGTTTCCGAGGCGCGGGCGACGAACGGGTCACTTCTTACATAGAACGCCTCGCCCCGTTGCCGTTCGAAGAGGTCCCCCGGCACCCTCCCCTCCCGTACCGCATCGGCGAACAGGGCGGTTCCGGGATAATAGGCCAGCGGCGCCACCTGCCCATCATGGGGGAGGATCTCGTTCACGAGGCGGACCGTGGCCTGGACGTCATCCTCGGTTTCGCCCGGGACGCCGGTGATGAGGTAGATGGAGAGGTTGATCCCCGCCCGGCGGGTGGCCCGGGCAGCGCGCCGCACCTGTTCCGGAGTAATGCGCTTGCCAAGCATCGCGAGGACCTTCTCCGAACCTGACTCGATGCCGTACTGGATACACTCGCAGCCGGCCCGCCGCATCCAGAGAAGCATCTCATCATCGACGCAGTTGACGCGCGACTGGCAGTTCCACAGGATATGCACCTGCTCAGCCAGCAGCAGGCGGCAGAATTCCACGACACGGTCCGCACGGGCCGTGAAGGTATCGTCCCGAAGCGAGAAGTAGATGAGCCCGTAACGGTCGCGAAGGAGGCGAATCTCGTCGACCATGGAGCGGGGAGAGCGGAACCGGAGCGATCTGCCCCAGAACAGGGGTGAAGAGCAAAAACGGCACGAGGCGGGGCATCCCCGGGACGTGATGATGAATTCGAGCTGGCGGCGAATGTCGCATCCCTCTGCGCGCTCATAGCCGTGGACGGGAAACGGCAAGCCGTCCAGGTCGCCCAGCGGAGGACGGGCCGTGGAACGTACCCCTCCCTCACCCCGGTACGCCACTCCCTGCACCGCTGAAAACGCCCCCCCTCCCGCCGCCACCATCCGGGCGACTTCGAGGATGGTCTCCTCCCCCTCCCCGAGCACCACCGCATCCACCTCGGGGTGCTTATCCAGGATGGCGGCGAAGGTGTGCGTGGCATGGGGGCCACCGAGAAGTGTCACGCAGGAGGGGACGAGTCTCTTGACAAGCGCGGCGAGTTTGAGCGACTCGAAGCGGTTGTGGGTGAACTGGGAGATGCAGACGAGGTCGGGACACTCCCGGGCGATCAGATCCTCGGCATGAGCCCAGGAAGAAACCGAGAGGTTAGCAAGCAAGGGGTCGAAACCATGGGCCCGCAGGTACGCCCCGATGTACCCGAGGCCGGTCGGAAGGAGCGGGGTGAACGGATCTCGCGCCCCGGCCAGATGGCATTTATAGAGAAGAAGTATCCGCACGGCCGAATTCTCGGGCAGCATCGGGCTTGCGCCGCGTTAGCAGTATCCGGCCGTCATGCGCAATGATGACAGCGGTGACATTCAAGGGGAGCATTACGGTACACCTCAAAAAAAAATCCGGCCCCGGGCCGGATTTCGATGACAGCAAACGGGTCCGCCACTCACTTGAGCAGGCTGACTCCAAGTGTATCGTTCAGCAGAATATCCTCGGACCCCTCTTCCTCGACGCCGACAGTCAGGTCATCAAGTCTCAAGGTGTCGGGGTTGATCTTGGCGATCCGCTTGGCACCCAGAAAACGGGAGCGGTAGTAAGGGGTATCGATCGATGAGATGACGACGCGGCGGTCACGGGACGAGGCATGGATCATCTTGTTGTTGCCGAGATAGATCCCCACATGGGAAGCGAACCGCGCGTAGGTATGGAAGAAGAGGAGATCCCCCTTCTGCAGATCTCCTGTTGCCACGGTGTTCCCCACCTGGAACTGCTCACGGGCAGTGCGGGGGAGATTCACGTCGAGTTCGCGGAACACGTGCTGGACGAAGCTGGAGCAGTCGAGCCCCTTGCGGGTGGTGCCGCCGAAGCGATAGCGGGTGCCGATGAAGCTGTAGGCACTCTTTTTCAGCTCGCTGATGCCCTCAACCTGAAGCGTAACCCCCTTGGTGAAATCGGCGGGACGGTCCCCATCCCCCTCCTCAGTCAACTCCGCGAGGCTCTGCTCGTATTCCTTCTCGCTGAAAAGATCTTCATTTTTCACCGGCTTTTTCAGGGAAAGCTTCGGAGCCGGTTCGGCTGCCGGTTCGGTTTTCTTCAGCACGAGAACCTGCCCCGGCTTCAGACGACCCTTGCGCAGCCTGTTCAGCTGCCGCAGCTCGCTTGCGGCAACACCGGTCCTGCGGGCAACCCTGGCGAGGGTGTCCCCTCTTCTGACGCGGTACGTGGTTGCAGTGGGCTTGCGATCGTCCGGGGAAGCATCCGCTGCCGCCGTGCGAGTCGGGATGACGAGGACCGTGCCGGGAGAAACCCGGTTCTTGGCGAGGTTATTGGCGGACTTGAGGTCCCTCACGCTGACGTGGTACTTGCGGGCGACGGAAGCAACGGTTTCGTTCTTGCGGACTCTGTGGGTCTTGGCGGCAAATGAAAGGGAAGGGAAGACTAGCAGGAGGACGGAGAGCGCGACAAGTCGCAATCGTATGTTCATACTCCCTCCTTCATGGCATTTGTGCATTTGTTTTACAACATTGGAAAAAATTTCGGGTTTTTATAACACAATGTCATACGATTGTCAAACTTATATCGTCCAGATCAAACTCCGTCATCGCCCCGAGGTCACGATCCGCACCTTCACCGGCTCTTCGCGCAACACCCTGAGCTGCGGCGATGGGGGCACGAGCTTCGCCTCCACCACCGCACTCCCCCGGATCGAGCCGAGGTCGATCTCCTCGGTGCGAATCGTGTCATGCTGGGCCACCAGGCGCTCCGGCCCCTCAACCAGCACCTCCCCCGGCTCCACCCTGATTTTCTGCAGGCGGAGCCTGCCGGGAAGCTCGCCCACAATCCTCGCCCTGACCCGGAGCGGTTTCCGCATCTTGCGCGCGAGGGTCACCTTGACCACCGACGGGTTCACATTCGAGACGACGACCCCGAGGGGAAGCTTCATCTCCCCTTCGTGGATCGCCAGATTGTTCACTCCTTCGCGGGCATTGGAGAGATCCAGGTCGGCAGAGATATCGAGCTGCTTCGGCGACGGAATCAGACTCGAAAAGACCTTGAGCTGCACCTCCACCTCTTCGGGGGTGCTTTTGACCAGGACCGCATCGGCCGGCAGGTTGTGGAACTTGATCGGCACGGCAACGGTAAAGATCTCCCCCTCTTTGGTGGTGATGATGAGCCAACTTGCCACAACGGCGAGCACGGTGACGATCTTCGGAACGAGGTTGCGGAACAGAAGCTGGCGAAGCGGCGTACGGACCTTTTCGTGACGCTGGGGATACAGGAGGGTGCGGAGTCGGTCGGCAAGCTCTTCCGCCGACCCAATCCGTTCGATCTCCCCCCCCAGCGCCAGCCCCACCTCTCCCCGCTCCTCGGAAACAATCACCACCGCGGCGTCGGAACGCTCGCTGAGGCCAATCCCTGCCCGGTGCCGCGTGCCGAAGTGGCGGGGGAGCTCGGTCTTCGCAGAGAGGGGGAGATGGCATGAAGCCTGGGTGATGCGGCCGTCCTTGATGACGACCGCCCCGTCATGGAGGGGGGTCCCGTCGAGGAAGATGCTTCCCAGAAGCTGTCCGCTCGGCAGACTGTCGAGGCGAACGCCGTGGAGGAGGTAGTCGTCGAGCGCCTCCTGCCGCTGGAAGACGATAATGGCGCCGGTGCGCTCCCGGGCAAGGGCGAAAACGGTCCGGGAGAGATCGGCAAGATCGATCTCTCCCCCCCCTTCCTGACGGCCGAAAAAGTTGCGCAGCAGGCTGAAGCGATAGAGCGCCTGGCGGATTTCCGCCTGAAAGATCACGATGATGAGGACAAAGAGCACCGTTCCGAGCTCCTGGAGAATCCAGCTCGTCATGAAAAGCCCCAGGTTCTTCGTAACGAAATAGACCCCCACCAGGAAGGCCATGCCGATGAGCACCTGCATTGCGCGCGTATGCTTGAACCAGCTGTAAAGCTGATACGCAAGAAAGCTCATGATGACGATATCGGCAATGTCCTGCCAGCGGATTATCGGAACCACGCGTTCGGCACCGTACCTTTCCTTGTTAGGTGAAGACCCTTGCCCTCCACGACCTTTCTGCAGGATGCTCGACAGTCTTGGACGCTTCGGAGGAGGCAGGGTCAATCCCCGGCCAAAATCTTCTGGCGCGGCTGGGCAGTTGTATGTTACAAACGTCGGGCCGCCCGCCGGAAACAGAATCAGAATTTATACCACCCCAGCCGTCAAAAGGACAGAAAAAAACCATGTACAAGTTATCGGAAAAGGGGGAGCGAATCCGGGAAATGTTCAGCGACATCGCCCCCCGCTACGACTTTCTCAACCGGCTCCTGAGCTTCGGCATCGACCGCCGCTGGAGAAAAGTGGCGGTTCGCCTCGTCAGATGGACGGAAGGAGGACGCGTTCTCGACGTCGCCACCGGCACCGGCGACGTAGCACTGGAGATCGCCCGGCAGACGCCACCGTCGGTCTCCATCGTCGGCATCGACTTCTCCGACGGGATGGTAGCCCTCGGCCGTGAAAAGGTGGCCCATTCCCCCTATGCCGAACGGATCACCATGGAGATCGCGCCGTGCGAAGCGATCCCCTTCCCTGACTGCACCTTCGACTCCGTCACCATCGCCTTCGGCATCCGCAACGTCGTCGACCGCAGGCAGGGACTCTCGGAAATGCTGCGGATCCTCAAGCCCGGGGGTCGCGCCGTGATCCTCGAATTCTCCACCCCCCGCTCTCTCCTGTTCAAGAAGATCTACTACTTCTACTTCCTGAGGATCCTGCCGATGATCGGCGGCCTCTTCTCGCGGTTCAGCGCCTACAGGTATCTTCCCGACTCGGTCCTCGAATTCCCCTCCCAGGGTGAGTTCCAGTCCCTCATGGCGGCGGTCGGTTTCCGGAACACGGCGTACCGCGACCTCACCTTCGGCATCGCCACGGTCTATACCGGGGAGAAGACAGCGAAATAGCGCACGTTCCTTGACACTCCCGAACCGTTTCGGTATAAATCGACCGGTAACCATCCCTTCCGAAGGGGCAATTCATGTTCGTGTTCGCCAATTTTATCCTGGCCGTCGCCAAAATCGCCGACATCCTCCTCACCATCTACATGTACATCATCATCGCCCGGGCCATCCTCTCCTGGGTGAATCCCGACCCCTACAACCCCATCGTCAGCTTCCTCTACCGGAGCACCGAACCTGTCCTCTCGCGCATTCGCCGCATCCTCCCCGACCTGGGTGGGCTCGATCTGTCGCCGATCATCGTGCTGGTCGCCATTTATTTTCTCCAGAGCTTCGTGGTCCGCACCATCTACGATCTCGGATACAAAATGAAACTCGGAATGGGAGTGATGCCGTGAAGATAACCCCCCTCGACATCCAGCAGCAGCAGTTCAAGGGCAAGATGATCGG